>CALVRX010000024.1 GCA_944358815.1 uncultured Bacilli bacterium
ATTTAATGATTGATATAACTACAGGAGATGTTATCACTTATAAAGAAGTAGAGTTTAAATATAGTACCTTATTTGATAATGAAACTATTAATATTATGACTTATAATTACGAAACAATTATTGCTGAAAAGTTTGAATCAATAATTAGTAGAAATATTGATAATACTAGAATGAAAGATTACTATGATTTATATATGTTTGTAAATTTAAAATGGAATGACATTAATAAGGATACTTTAAGAAAAGCAATTATTAATACATCTAAAGCCCGCGAAACATTAAATTATATCGATAACGCTAGTAAATATTTAAAATTAATTAGTGATGATTCAAGACTAAAATCATTATGGAATAGTTATCAAAAAAACTATGAATATGCAAAAGATATAGAGTTTGAAGATACAATAGATGCTATTAAAGAAATTGCTAGAAATGTTACACTAGTCACATCTTAATTCAAATATTATAACCAATCTCACTATTAAAAAAATTCATAACAACTGACTAAATAGTTATGTTGTTTTTTTGTCAACCTTTATAGGCAATAATCATATATTTAAATGGTGATTATATGTTCTTTAAAAAAATCCATAAAAGAATAAAAATAACTTTATTAATCATTTTCTTTATTTTTATAGTAATTATCTTAAGAGTATTTTATATTCAAGTAATCGATTACAAAAAACTAAATAAAAAAGCTAGTGACCTTTGGAGTAGAAACTTGCCAATCAAAGCCGATAGGGGACTAATATATGATAGAAATGGTGTTGTTTTAGCGGATAATGCCACAACTACATCTTTAGTCGTTATTCCCAATCAAATCAAAAACAAAAAAGAAACAGCCACCAAACTAGCTGAAATATTAAATGTCAGCTATGAAACAATGTATAAACATGTAAGTAAAAAAACATCCATTGAAAGAGTGCATCCAGAAGGAAGAAGACTATCTTATGAAGTTGCCGATAAAATAAAAGCCTTAAAATTAGACGGTGTTTATTTAGTTAAAGAATCTCAAAGAGTATATCCGTATGATAGTTATATGGCACATACCCTAGGTTTTGTCGGTATTGATAATCAAGGATTAAGTGGCATTGAACTTACATATGATAAATATTTAACTGGTGAAGACGGTGCTATAAAATACTTTAGTGACGCTAAAGGAAATAAACTAAACCTAAGTGAAGTTTATGAACAACCACAAGATGGCATGAATATTACTTTAACCATCAATAATGAAATACAAACATCTTTAGAAAGAGAACTCAGTAATGCAGTTACTAAATATAATCCAGATAGAGCCATTGGTTTAGTCATGGACCCAAATAATGGTGAAGTACTCGCTATTTCAGCTAGACCGAACTTCTCTCCAGAAAACTATCAAAACTATAGTATTGAAGAAATAAATCGAAACCTTCCTATATGGGCGACATATGAACCAGGTTCCACCTTTAAAATAATCACTTTAGCCGCCGCCTTACAAGAAGGGAAAGTTGATTTGAATAAAGATACATACTACGATAAAGGAAGTATAAAAGTAGAAAACGCCACTATTCATTGTTGGAAACATGGAGGACATGGTAAAGAAACATTTATGCAGGTCGTTGAAAACTCGTGTAATCCAGGCTTTGTTATACTAGGTCAAAGATTAGGCAAAAACACTTTGTTTGACTATATTGATAAATTTGGATTCGGACAAAAAACAGGCATTGATTTAAATGGGGAATCAACTGGTATCATCTTTGATAGAAGTAAAGTAGGACCTGTAGAACTCGCCACCACCGCCTTTGGACAGGGAGTGTCAGTGACGCCAATTCAACAAGTCACTGCCGTTAGTGCAGCCATCAATGGAGGAACATTGTATAAACCTTACATTGTCAAAAGTATTAATGAACCAGAAACTAATACCGTTATCAAAGAAACTAAACCTACTAAAGTAAGACAAGTAATCAGCGAAGAAACTAGTAAAAAAGTAAGAGAAGCCCTAGAAAACGTCGTTGCTAATGGTAGTGGACGAACATCTTATATTGATGGTTATAGAGTAGGGGGTAAAACAGGAACTGCCCAAAAAGTCGAAAATGGAAGATACCTTTCCAATAACTACATTTTATCTTTTATTGGCTTTTTGCCTGCCGACGATCCACAAGTAGTAGTCTATATCGCTATTGATAATCCTAAAGGCACCGTTCAGTATGGTGGTACAACAGTCGGTCCAATATCTAAAGCCGTTTTAAAAGACTGTATCAAAGCCTTAGATATTCCGCAAAGAGAAGGAGGAAAAAACAAAAAATATAAATGGCCAGATCCTAAAACCTATACCGTTCCTGATGTCACAAATAAAACTGTTGAAGAAGCCAAAAAAACTTTAAAAAACTTTAAAGTATCCGTTGATGGTAGTGGAAGTAAAGTAACCTATCAATCGCCTGCCGCTGGCACTAAGCTAGATGAAGGTAAAACCATTAGAATATTTACAGAGTAGAGGTGATTAAATGCTAATATTAACAAAATCAATCATGGCAATGATGATTAGTTTTATCTTCGCCGTTATCACTGCCTTAATCATAATTCCCCTTTTAAAAAAAATGCACGCTGCCCAAAGTTTAAGCATCTATCTCCAAAGAGCCCATAAAAGTAAAGAAGGCACTCCCACTATGGGCGGACTAATCTTCATTATACCAACCATATTAATTACCTTAATATTCATATACTTAAACAAAATAAAAATCACATATACTCTAATCATTATCTTATTTACTTTTATTAGCTATGCCATCATTGGCTTTATTGATGATTATCTAATCATTAAAAGACATAATAATAAAGGATTAACTAAAAATCAAAAATTCTCTTTGCAAGTCCTAGTAGCCATTATTTTCTTTTATCTTTTTATGAAATCGGGTAGTGAGCCATTACTTTGGATTCATAGTTTAAACTTTAAACAAAATATTGGTTGGTTATATGGCGTTTTTATCCTATTTGTTTTAGTAGCCAGTAGTAATGCCGTAAACTTAACCGACGGTTTAGATGGTCTAGCCGGTGGACTATCTGTCATTAGCTTTCTCACCTTTGGTATTATATCTTGGAATACTGGCTGGTTAGAAGGTTATGAAGACATTGCCATTTTTGCTTTTACCTTAATAGGTGCTTTACTTGGATTCCTTTTATTTAATACCAACAAAGCCAAAGTTTTTATGGGCGACACAGGCTCTTTATGTTTAGGTGCTACTTTAGGCGCCTATGCTATAACCACTAGACATGAATTACTACTAGTCGTTATTGGTTTAGTCTTTGTTTTAGAAACATTAAGCTGTATTATTCAAATCATAGTTTATAAATTAACTAAAAAAAGAGTTTTCCCTATGACTCCTATTCATCATACCTTTGAAAAAAAAGGTTGGAAAGAAACCGATATTGTAAAACTCTTTTGGACAGTAGGCTTAATTGCTAATATGTTAGCTCTTGCGTATGGGGTGTGGTTATGAAAAAATTCAATATCAGTCTTTTTATATCCGTCATTATTTTATCCTTATTTGGACTTCTGATGGTTTATTCATCGTCTAGTATATGGTCAGAATATAAATTTTCCGACCCCTTTAAATATGTAAAAAACCAAGGCATATTCCTCGTTATAGGCGTTATTATCATGTTTTTAGTTAGTAAAATAGACTATAAAAAATACTATAAATACGCTTCTTCCATTTTTCTTATTTGCTTTTCTTTAATCATACTTGTCCTTTTTGTGGGCACTGAAAGAAATGGTAGTAAAAGCTGGTTTGGCATTGGCTCATTTGGTATCCAACCGAGTGAATTTATGAAACTTGCCATGATTATTTTTACCAGTAAATATCTTTATAATAATAAAAAAGACATCGGTAATATCAAAAAAGGTGTAATGCCTATATTAGGCATTACCTTAATTATTTTCCTATTAATCATGCTTCAACCTGACTTTGGTACAGGTGTTATTCTAGTCATGGGAGTCATTGGCCTTTTATTTGTCGGTGGTGTCGATTTAAAATTCTTCTTTAAAATTGGTATTTTAGGGATTGCCGGCATCGTTGGATTAATCATTGCTGCCCCTTATCGGTTAAAAAGAATTTTATCATTTTTAAACCCTTGGAGTGACCCATTAGGTAGTGGCTTTCAAATAATTCAATCACTATATGCCATCGGACCAGGTGGACTATTTGGTTACGGATTAGGAGGCTCTAGACAAAAACACTTTTACCTCCCAGAGCCGCAAACCGATTTTATCTTTTCCATAATTAGTGAAGAATTTGGTTTCATGGGTGTAATTATCGTCTCTGGACTATTTGCCTTCATCATTTATCAAGGTATTAAAATTGCGTTAAAATGTGATGACTTATTCGGTAAATATTTAGCCTTTGGTATTATATTTATGTTAGCTTTCCAAGCCGTCCTCAACTTAAGCGTTGTTATTGGCCTAATTCCAGTAACTGGTGTTACCTTACCATTTTTATCTTATGGAGGCTCAAGTTTACTTATTACTTTAGCTTCTATGGGTATTATTTTAAATATCTCGAGACATTAATTAATCATATCACTAAAAGATGTGATAAAATAATTATGGTGATAATATGAATTTTAATGAAGAAACAAAAGATTATAAATTTTCTGGCACACCGTATATTATCAAAATGGGCCTAACCCCTGTTATCTTAGTTACCCCTAAAGTAGATCAAAATGATTCCTTATCTAAAACTATTGCCAGATATGTATCTAATCAAACTGAAAGTTCTTTTCTAATTAATATAAATGAAACCAATATTGAAGACAACCTTAAACCACTTCTTTTAAATATAGTAAATAACCAAAATATTAAACTATTAATTAGTATCTCATTATCAAATCAAGATAATGGTTTTGACTTAGAAATTGAAACCTCAAAAAACTTGCAAGCTATGTTTGAAATAATCAAAAACTTAAATAAAAACTTTAATCAAAATAATATCAGCTCAATCTATAATAAAAACTATCATGAAGAATTTAAATATAATAGTGTTGACATTATTCAAATATCCTTAAATCAAAAACATTTAAAACAAAACACTATAGAAAACATTTGTAAATCCTTAACCGATTTTATTGTCTATTATTTAAATAACTAAAAAGCATTCACTTTTAAGCGAACGCTTTTTTACTTTCTTTTTTTCTTAACATTAGACTCATTATTAGTTTCGATCCAATTCTTGCCATCAACGACCCTAGAGACAAGTAATGAACAACTAGTATCACCAACTGCATTTAAAGCTGTAGCTGGCGCATCAATTACTGTCGCTATCATCGTAAGCACTGGAAGAGCCGCAACTGGATAACCCATCATCGAAATAATTACCATCTCACTAATTGTGCCACCACCAATAGGAACCGCACTAATTAATACAGAAGCCACTAAAGCTGTTATTAAAATCTGAAAAGTCGTACCAGGGTCGGAAATATTCGTTCCAAATAAACAAACTAAAAACATAATTTTAAATACACTACCAATCATGGAACCATCTTGATGTAAATTAGTTGCTAAAGAAATAGTTGTTTCTGCTACATCTTCAGATACATTCATTTTTTTAGCCGAATCTATATTGATTGGAATGCACGCTGCTGATGAACAAGTTGATAAAGCCGTAAATGTTGAAGGTAAAATATTTTTCCACCAAGCCTTCAAAGCCTTTGTGCCACCAGAAATAAAAGCATATAAACTGTATATAATTATATAATAAGCTAAAGCAATAACTGCGTATAAAATAAATGTCTTTAAAAATCCAGTCGCAATACTGCCACCAAAACTTCCAACATAAGAAGCAAAATAACAACCTATACCAATTGGTGCATAATACATAGTAATCTTAATAAAATTAAAAACCACACTATGCGCACTTTCCATAACCTTTAAAAGTGGTTCAGCTTTCTCGCCACACATTCTCATTGAAAATCCAACAATTAAAGCGCAGACAAGTAATGCTACTACATTATCCTTAGAAAGTAAACCAGTAAAATCATCTACACTAATTAATTGAACAGTTCTTTCTAAGAAATTTAAATTAGTATCATCAGCTTCTTGAGTTCCAAATAACTCTCTAATAGCTGCAGTATCACCCTTATCAACTAAATCTACAAAATAAGTGCAGGCAAATCCAATTAACACAGCAATTATAGAAGTAATTAAAAAGATAACTACTGTAGATACCATAATCTTTCCGAGCCTTTTAGGATGTTTAACTTTTGCTACCGCCAACGCAATTGTCAAAAATACCAACGGTACAATAATTACAAACATTAAATTTAAAAATAACTCTCCAAGTGGTTTAACCACCATCGCATCTTCTTTAAATATAAGACCACATATTGCTCCAATTATCATTGCTAGAATAAGCGAAATCATAGTCCTATAATTCTTTAAAAAACTTAAAAACTTTTTCATATAAAAACTCCTTCCTAGTACATTATAAGCAAAAATTATCAAAATGCCCAATATGTGTATTCCACAAAAAAAACAAAAATCCACCTTTTTTGCTCAAAATATGTTATAATAAAAAAGGTGATTAACAATGAAAAAAAATTTTATTAAAATGAATAACAATCAAAATCAACTTTCCTTAGGAAACTTTTGTAAAATAATGAAAGAACTTGCTCAAAATAAAAGTTTTGCCAGTCAAACAGAAATTTTCTATAATCTTTTTGATGTCGATAACGTCAGCGATTCCACTATCAATAACTATTGTATCGGCTACCGTGCTATTGGCAGTGAATTTAGGCAAAAATATATCACTTATAAAAAACATTACCATGAAAATCCCGCCATATTTGATAATATTGTTATCGGTTTACTATCAATATTAGATGGAGAAGTATATCCTAAATTAACCCATGAACAAATACTTTCTAAAACCGAAAACCATCCTCTTTTAAAAAAAATTGATTTAGAACTTTATAACCTTGCTAAAAATGATGAAACCGTATCTTCCGATTTCACTCAAATAATCTATAATCAAATCTCTCAAAACCAATTATATAAAACATTATGCGACCTGCTATTATATATTGTTTTAGAAAAAAAACAGCCTATATATACCCAAACATCCCAAAAAGAAGTTATTGAAAATCTTTTAAATAATACCAACATCTCAGTATCTGAACTCGAAAAATTTTTAAAATTACAAATGCAAGACGGCATCAATTATACCCATTCCTTAAAATCACTAGCTAAAGAAAAAAATCCCTACGCCTGTTATGAAATGGGGGAGTTAGAATATAATGGACAAATGACTGGTTACCCAAGATACATCAAAAGCTATGAATATTTTAAAATAGCGGCCGAAAAAAATCATCCAAGAGCCTGCTGGCTAATTGCTCAAATGATTTACCAAAAGAAAATTGGCGATATGTCCGAAGAAGATTTAAAACTAGCTTGGCATTACTTAAAAAAAGCTGAAAAAGTAGGTAGTGTAGCTGCCACCAATACCATTGGAGTCTGCTACCTAAAAGGCTATGTCCCAGGTGAAGAAAAAAACGAAGCTAAAGCCATTGAATATTTTAAAAAAGCTATTAATAATGAATATGTCTATGCCTATAATAATTTAGGTAAACTTTACGAACAAAAAAAAGACTATAAAACCGCCTTTAAATATTTTATGTTCGGTGCTGATAAAGAAGAAAGCTGGGCATGTAATAAAATCGCTGAATATTATCGTCAAGGCATAGCCACAGAAATCGATATGCAAAAAGCCTTTAAATATTATAATTTAGCCACTGAAGTACCATTAAATATTTTAAATCATTGGGCATTTTATAACTTAGCTAAATATTTTTATCTAAAAGGAAATCATCAAGCCGGTATTGAAAAAAACTTAAATAAAGCTACTGAATACTTTAAAAAAGCCGCTAAAAAAGGCATCTATCCAGCTTATGAAGAACTAATTTATATATATATTGATAAATATAAAGAAACCTCACTAGATTATTATTTAAATAAAATCAATGAATATTTAAACATTTTATCTAAAGATAAATACTATGATAAATGCCAAAATAACTTAAAACAACGCCTTCTAGAAATTGAAAAAAAACATCTTGCTTTAGTTAAATTAATTTAACAAAACTATCTATATCACACCTTGACTAATTCGCATGCCTAATTTATAATTTATAGTAGGTGAGGAAAAATGAAAAATAAAGGTTTTACGCTAGTGGAATTATTAGGAGTCATAGTTATTTTAGGTATAATCGCTGTTATTACGGTACCAATTATTCAAAGTACCATTATTGATAACACCAATAAAGCATACGAAGAGCAAGTTGATAGCTTTGAAAAAGCCGCTAAAAATTATGTTGGACAAGACATCTATAATATGACTAAATGTCAAACTCAGCAGTGCAACGTTTCTTTAAAAGAGCTACAAGAAGCCGGTCTTCTTCCATCTGGAGATATTAAAAATCCTAAAACCGATCAAAACTTTAATCTAAGTAACGTTGTAAAAATAACTTATGACGGCACTAACTTTGATTATATATATGATACTAATCAGGACAATTAAGAAGGGATAAAAGTGTTATATAGTTCTGTAAATAATCCTAAAATTAAAGATTTAGCTAAATTAAAAACTAAAAAAAATCGTGATAAACAAAATATATTTCTAATTGAAGGTGAACATCTAATCAATGAAGCCTATAAAAGTGGTTGGTTAAAAGAACTACTTCTTTTAGAAGGCAAACAATTAAATTTAGATATACCTACTAATTACATAACCGAAAACGTCTTAAAATATTTGAGTTCTGTCCCATCACCATCCGGAATTATCGGTATATGCCAGCCCAAAAACATGACCTTAACAGGTAGTAAATTGCTTATTTTAGATAGTATTCAAGACCCTGGTAACTTAGGAACCATTATTCGTAGTAGTGTAGCTTTTAATATTGATACTATTATTATCAATGATAAATGCGCTGATCCTTATAGTGATAAAGTCATCAGAGCCTCTCAAGGAATGCTCTTCCACACTAATATTGTCAAACAAGATTTAGAATTATTAATTTCTAAACTTAAAGGTCAGATTCCTATTTTTGGAACTAAAGTTGATGGTGGTAAAGACTTGAGAAACCTTGAAAAAATCTCAAAATTTGCTATAATAATGGGAAACGAAGGCAATGGAGTAGACCCGAAACTATTAAACATGTGTGATGAATACCTATATATTCCTATGAATAAAAAGTGTGAAAGTTTAAATGTTGGCGTAGCTACTAGTATAATTCTATATGAATTAATGAAGTGAGGTGATAATAAATGCTATATATTGGAGATTTAGTAAATACCCATGGCATTAAAGGCGAAGTCCGTATCATCTCTTTTTTTAAATATAAAAATATCGTATTTAAACCAAATAACTATATATATATTGGCAATACTAAATTAAAAATCACCTCATACCGAAAACATAAAAATTACGATATGGTCACCTTTGAGGGCTATAATAACATTAATGACGTTTTGCAATTTAAAAATCAAAAAGTATATATCGAAAAACAAGATTATCAATTTCCAGGACCTTTAAATGAAGAGTTATATGGTAAAAAAGTTTATGACAAAGATAAATATATCGGAACTTTAACTGACATCATCAATAATAAAGGAAAAGAAATACTAGTAATTCAAGGAAAAAAAGAATATCTTATACCTTATGTCGATGAATTTGTTAAAAATATTGATGGAAATATCCATCTAGATCTAATCAAAGGATTTATCGATGAAGATTGATATTTTAACCATTTTTCCAGAAATGTTTGAAGGCTTTTTAAACACATCCATTATAAAAAGAGCCCTTCAAAATAAATTAGTGGATATTCAAATTCATGATATAAGAAAATATAGTAAAGATCCTCATAAAAAAGTTGATGATTATGGTTATGGTGGTGGTCATGGCATGGTACTTATGCCCCAACCAATCTTCGATGCTGTAGACGATCTTAAAGATGAAAATGCCAAAGTAATTCTCATGACACCTCAAGGACAAACCTATAAACAAAAAATGGCATACGATTTATCAAAAGAAAAACACCTTATTTTAATATGTGGTCATTATGAAGGCTTTGATGAACGCATTCGTACCTTAGCAGATATGGAAATAAGTATTGGCGATTACGTTTTAACTGGTGGTGAACTTCCAAGTATGGTCATCACAGATAGTATCACTAGATTAATTGATGGTGTTATCGAAAAAGAATCCCATCTAAACGAATCTTTTAATAATCATCGTCTAGATTATCCTGTCTATACTAAACCAGTAAATTTTAAAGGTATGAAAGTTCCAGATGTACTATTATCTGGGCATCATGCCAATATCCAAAAATTCCGCGAAGAAAAAGCCTTAGAAAAAACCAAACAAAGACGACCAGACTTATTAGAAAATGGTGAGAACAATGGATGAGAGATATTATATTTGTGATAAAGAAAACAATGAAATAGTTTATGGATATATTGATTATAATCAAATACATGGTTTTAAAATTAAACCTGGAAACAATATACCATATGATGGAGTAGAGGTTAGTAGACTAGTTTTAGTAAAACCATCACTTATTGAAAATGTTTTAAAAAGAAAAACAAAACATAAATTAAACGCCTATCTCGCATTCCTTTTTACCATAATTGATGACGACGATGATGATTCTGAAACCCTAGAACTAGTTATTGATGATGTTGCTAGATATAAAAGCATTATTATCAATAAATATTCTAAATTTCTAGATAAAAAATATATTAACCGACTATTAAAAAAAGTCGGTATGGTTGAACGTGAATTAAAAGATAAATTAAAAGAATTAACCAAACAAAATACTAAAACTCAAGGTAAATCTAGATGATAAAACATTTTCAAACACATATTTTTAATATTAGAACATATAATTTTGTAATTACCATCAATTCACTTGCGTAAATACAAAAATTGTGATACAATTTAATACGTCGTGATCCGCCAGATTATATTTCTATGATCATAGATTTATGCAAAGGAGTGATACTGTGAATTTGGTAGATAAAATAACTCAAAAACAAATTAGAACAGACCTACCAGAATTTCGCGTTGGTGATACCATTAAAGTAAACGTTCGTATCA
>CALVRX010000025.1 GCA_944358815.1 uncultured Bacilli bacterium
GTAAATATTAATGATAATAATAAAGATAAAATTATAAGTCTTTTGAATGAAGAAAAGGATAATATTGGTGGTACTCAGGATTACTGTGATTCGATGTATAAGATTGAATATTATAATGCTTTTCCAAAAGGCACAAATTATACGATTTACTGTAAGGAGAAAGATAATATAATTTTTAGTGTTGATAAAGATGATGAAGATAAATTACAAAGTTATATTTATGATAATGGTGATGTAGAGAAAAGATAGTGGGGTGGTTAGATGAATTATTATCATATGACATCTTTAGATAGATTAAATTCCATAAGTAAGTTTGGACTAATTCCTAAAAATGAAAATAATAGTAAGTTAATTAATGATACGAAAATAAAAGTGTTTTTTTCTGAGGGTTTTGAAGGATGTATAGCTTTATTTGTAGATTTTGATATAGTGTATAATGATATTAAGTGTGGTAATGTTATTTTAGAAAATGAAATTTTAGCAAACAAAGTAATGGAATCAGATAATTTAAAATCTTTTTTAGGAGAAGGGGTTTATTTACAATTTGATGGAACTAATATTGAAAACGAAAGAAATTTTGAGAATGGATGTACTAGTAAAGTCATTTTACCAGGAGAATTAAATGTGTGTGTGTTAAAAAGTAAAAATGATAACAATATAATATTTTCGAGATTTGAAGTTATAAAATATATGATGTCAAAAGTAAATCCTGAAGATATTCATTATTATGGAGTTTTCTATGAAAATTCGCCGAATTTTGATGAAGCTACAAAGAGAATTCAAGGAAAAGTTAAACGATATTATAGTAAGCATTTTGGAGAAATAGAAAAATATAATAGTGATTATTTTTTAGAATATATACCAATTGTAGAGTTTGTAGATAAATATTTATGATAAAGTTATTAATTTAACGGAAAATTTGTAGTAGATAGAAAAATATTGAACTATTATAATTGTATTAGGAATGCGAAAGGCCTTTGGAGTTTTAAAATAAAATGAAGTTTAATGAAAAGTTTATATAAGTAGCTTTTACTATGTTGAAACTGTTTTTTTGTTATAATTAATGTGAATTGATGGAGGTTAGTTATGGAAAAAAAGAATAAGGAGTTTACTTCTGTTTGTGTTTTAGATTATAAAAGATATAAAGAGTTTGCTTTAGGTTACACTTCTACAAGAAGAGTTAATATTATTTTTATGGTTATTGCCCTTGTTTTACTTATTTTATATATGTTTATGGGAAGTTATGGTACAGTAATTTTAATTCTAATTATGTGTATAATATTTTTAATTATATATAAGATAATTGGGGTTAATAAAATTCAATATAAGAGAACGAAAAATTTGAATAATGGTGAAGATTTAAAACAGACAATAAAAATTAGTGATGGTAATATTATTTTAACTTCACAAAAGGGTGATACATCTAGCTATAAGTTAAGTCAGATTATAGGAATTATTGAAACTAAAAATTTATTTATTTTGAAACTTAAATATAATGTGGGAATTATTGCTGATAAGAACAATTTAACTGGCGGAAGTAAGGATGGGTTTATAGAGTATTTGCAGGAAAACTGCGCTAATTTAAAGTCTAAGAAAGTCATTCAAAGTAAAAAATGGATTATAGTTAGAAGAATTTTTCTTGGAGTATATGCATTTATTTTTTTACTAGCAATTGTGTTTTTTTGTATGAATAGTAATAGATTTGATAGATATGAAGAGGCATTTGAAGAGAGAGGATATAAGGCGTCTATTAATGAGAGTGTGAACGATGGTTATACATCTAAAACGATGACAGTTGTTAGTGATGATAGCAGTAATGTTTTATATGTTTATGATTTTAAAAATGCTGGGCTTGCTAAACGTAATTTAGAATATTGGGCGAGTAACGAGTCTGATAGTAAAGATGAGTATATAAAAGATGAAAGCAGAAGCTATAAAAAGTATGTTATAGATGATGATGAATATGTTGTTTTGATTAGAAAAGGCAATTTGGTTATATATGGCAAAGGGTCTTTACGTTATAAAGATGAGCTTGATGATATGATTAGGGTTATTGATGATTAAGGTTTATTAAAAATGGTTAAAGTTTTGTTTTTCAACAGGAGGTATTATGAAAAAATATTATTTATTTGAAATGAACCTTTTTTGGCTACAAGTGCTGTCTATTATATTACTTGTTTTGATGTTTATATTAACGGGATTTATATATGATGGGGTAATGTTAGATAGTTTTTCTTTAAAATTAGTATTTATTTTAATAATTCCTTATTTGATTTTACATGAGCTTTTGCATTCTTTGGCTTATGTTTTAAATGGGGCTAGTTTTAAAAATATTACTTATGGCATTCATTTAGAAAAAGGGGTCATGTGCTGTTTATGTAAACAAAATATAAGTAAAAAAAATATTTTAATCTCATTACTTTTTCCATTTGTTTTTATTGGCGTAATTACTTATGTTATAGGTGTTTTATTTAATAATTCATCTCTTATTTGGCTTTCTATTTTAAATATATCAGGTTGCTCTGGTGATTTAATGATGTTTTTAGGTCTTTTGAGACTTAA
>CALVRX010000026.1 GCA_944358815.1 uncultured Bacilli bacterium
CTAATATTCAAGTATTTACGGCGAGAACAACGGTAAATCAAAAGTTTAAGTTTGAATCTGTTATTAAGGAAAAGCCAGTAAAGACGATTGAAGATGGTACGTATGTTATTAAAAGTGCTTTAAATGACAATATGGTCTTAGATGTAGCTAATAAATCGACAGCTGATGGGGCAAATGTTCAGCTATTTAATTATACCGGAGCGGAAAATCAAAAGTGGAATGTGAAATATTTAGGTGATGGCTATTATTCAATTACATCTTTTATGGATAATAATAAATCATTAGATGTTTTATGTGCAAGTACTTTAGCTGGTGCCAATGTTCAGTTGTTTACTTATAAAGGCGGAGATAATCAAAAGTGGATTATTAAGGATGCTGGTGATGGATATTATTATATAGTGGCTAAGAATAGTGGATTACAACTCGATGTTTACAAAGGAAGTCCAGTTAATGGAACTAATATTCAAGTATTTACGGCGAGAACAACAGTAAATCAAAAGTTTAAATTTGAACAAGTTGTTGAAGAAAAACCAGTAAAGACGATTGAAGATGGTACGTATGTTATCAAAAGCGCTTTGAATGACAATATGGTCTTAGATGTAGCTTATAAGTCAACAGCGGATGGGGCAAATGTGCAATTATTTAATTATACTGGTTCTAATAATCAAAAGTGGAATGTGAAATATTTAGGTGATGGATATTATTCAATTACTACAGCTATGAGTGATAATATGTCTTTAGATGTTTTATTTGCAAGTACTATGGCTGGAGCTAATGTCCAAATATTTACTTATAAAGGCGGAGATAATCAAAAGTGGATTATTAAGGATGCTGGTGATGGGTATTATTATATAGTGGCTAAGAATAGTGGATTACAACTCGATGTTTACAAAGGAGCTCCAGTTAATGGAACTAATATTCAAGTATTTACGGCGAGGACAACAGTAAATCAAAAGTTTAAGTTTGTTCCTACTGATGTAAATGTCGATGAACAAGTTTATCCTAATGGAGTATATACTTTTTCGCCAATTTTAGACAATACAAAAATGTTTGATGTTGAAAGAAAATCAAGAGTTGATGGAACAAAGGTTTCACTTTTCAATACGACACATGCGAATAATCAATTATGGTATTTAGAGTATGCTGGTGAAGGTTATTATAAAATAGGTAGTGCAATGAATCCAGAACTGGTTTTAACTAATTTAAATAATGGTTTAGTAATTAGTAAATATAGTGGTAGTAATAATCAATTATGGAGACTGAAGAATTTAGGTAATCAAACGATTTCTATTATTTCTAAAGCAAATGAACTTTATTTATCTTTAGAAGGTGGACAGGCTAATAATAATACGAATATTGTTCTTACTGATGGCAATAATACTGATGTCCAAAAGTTTTTGATGAATAGTTATACTGAAGAAAAGGTATATAATGGAATAGATGTTTCATATTATCAAAAAGATATTAATTGGCAATTAGTATCACAATCTGGAGTAGATTTTGTCATTATTAGAGCTGGATATGGCAGTGATTGGACTGATCAAGATGATAAAAAGTTTTTAGAGTATGTAGCTGGATGTGAGAAGTATAATATTCCTTATGGTTTGTATTTATATTCTTATGCTAGTAATATCGATAATGGTAATAAGAGTGCACAGTCTGAAGCAAGACATATGCTTAGATTAATCGATGAGATTAAGAAACATGATTATTCACCTAATTTAGGTACAAAAGTGTTTATCGATATGGAAGATAATAGTGTGATTAATGCTGGTAAAGAAATGTTAACTAATGTTTCTGATACATTTTGCTCTATTATTGAACAAAATGGTTATAGTTGCGGAGTGTATGCAAATAAGACTTGGCTTACAAATAATTTAAATGCAGCGGAGCTTGCTCAAAAATATGAAATTTGGTTAGCTGAATGGTTACCTGTTGTAAGTCCAACATTTAGTTATGCTCAAACACAAAAACCTTCTTATAATTTAACGGATTATAAGTTTTGGCAATTTGCTTCTGATGGAGTGGTTAGTGGTATTAGTGTAGCAGTTGATTTAGATTTAGGATATGATATTTTTGAATAAAGGTCTTTGGACCTTTTTTTTGTGTTTTTTTTTGACTTTTAGACGGTATTATTATATAATGAAAATGTTGTTAGAATATGGTGATAGATGTGAAAATTAAATTGGTTTTGACGGATATAGATGGCTGTTTAACAGATAATTCAGTGTTTTATATGCCTGATGGTAATAAAATTAAAAAATTTAATATGGCTGATGGTATGGGTGTGAAATTATTACAAAAAAATGATATTTTAGTGGGAGTAATTTCTGGCGATAATAGTTTAGCATCTAAAAAAAGAATGGAAGATTTAGGTGTTAATTATATTTATGTTGGTGTTAAAGATAAGAAAGAGATTTTAGATAAAATTGCCAATGATTTAGATATTTCTTATGAGGAAATAGCTTATATGGGTGATGACGTGCAGGATTTGTGTGTTTTAAAAGAAGTTGGTTTAGCTTTTGCGCCAAATAATGCTTTAGATGAAGTGAAAAAATGTGTGAAAGTGGTAACTAAAAAAGCTGGAGGATTGGGGGCTTTTAGAGAGTTTGCCGAATATGTGATAGATTATAATAAAAAAATAGAGAGTGAGGATTAATATGAAAGTTGTAGCTTTTGTACCAATTAAAATGAATAGTAGTAGATTACCACATAAAAATTTATTAGATTTGAATGGAAAACCTTTATGTTATTATTTGCCTAATAGTTTATTAAAGGTTAAAGGTATTGATGAAATTTATGTTTACTGTAGTAACGAAAGTATTGTAGATTATTTACCTAAAGGGGTTAAATTTTTGAAACGTGATTCATATCTAGATGGTGATTTAGTAAAAGGACAGGAAATTTATGAGAGTTTTATTAATGAGGTGGATGCAGATGTGTATATACTTGCTCATGCAACAGCTCCTTTTATAAAATCAGAAACTATTGAAAATGCTTTGAATAAGGTGATTGATGATGATTATGATTCAGCGCTTTCGGTGAAGAGGATACAGACTTTTACTTGGTATCAGGGAAAACCTTTAAATTATAGTTTAGATAATATTCCAAGAACACAGGATATTGAACCGGTGTTTTATGAGACTAGTGCTTTCTTTATTTTTAAAAAAGAAGTATTTACAGAAATGGGTAAACGCCGAATAGGGGATAGACCATATTTTCAGGAAGTCGATGATATTGAGGCAGTGGATATAGATTATCCGGAGGATTTTGCTTTTGCTGAGGTAATTGCAAAAAGTAAAGAAAGCAGTGACATAGAGTTTAAAATTTGGAAACCTGAAAGTCATAAATAAGAAAGGATTTGTGGATGATAAGACGTATTATTAGGAAAATCAAGCGAATTTTGAAAAAAGATAAGAGATTTACTGGCTGTCAGATTGATATGCCATCTAGAGTAGATGATGGAGCTATTTTAAAAGGATGTAAAATTGCTAGAGACTGTGATATTAGAAGTGGCGTGGAAATATTAGAGCATTCTTATATTAATTGTGGTAGCAATGTTATGTCGGGTAAAATAGGAAAATATTGTTCGATTGGTTATAATGTAGATATAGGAATGTTTGAACATCCTATAACGATGGTAAGTACGAGTAAAGAAATATATGAAAATACTGGTGATTGGAAGGAAATCTTTGATCCGCCAATTATTGGAAATGATGTATGGATTGGTAGTAAAGTTACTATATTACAAGGTGTTAAAGTTGGTAATGGAGCTATCATAGCTGCTGGAGCGGTAGTTACTAAGGATGTTCCAGCTTATGCGATTGTCGGAGGAGTTCCTGCTAGAGTTATTAAATATCGTTTTGATAAGGATATTAGAGATAAATTAGAGGAAACCAAGTGGTGGGATAAAGATGATAAGTGGATAGATGAACATCGGGCTTTATTTAAAAATCCCCAAAAATTTTTAAAAATGATTGATAAGGAAAATTAGGAGGTATAGAATGGAAAATAATAAAAAAATTTTATTAATCGCAGGTCCTTGTGTGATTGAAAATGAGGAAAATGTGTTATTGATTGCTAAGAAAATGAAGGAAATTACTGATAAGCTAAATATTGATTATTAT
Organism: uncultured Bacilli bacterium; assembly: GCA_944358815.1. GTDB lineage: Bacteria > Bacillota_I > Bacilli_A > RF39 > UBA660 > Coprosoma. The sequence continues at coordinate 4,128 of CALVRX010000026.1, forward strand.
TTTAAGGCTTCTTTTGATAAGGCAAATAGGACGTCTATAGATTCTTATAGGGGTCCTGGCATTGAAGAAGGGCTTAGGATTTTAAAGAAGGTAAAAGATGAAGTTGGAGTGAAAATTGCTACAGATATTCATGAACCTTGGCAAGCGGCTAAAGTAGCTGAGGTTGCCGATATTATTCAAATTCCGGCATTTTTGTGCCGTCAGACTGATTTATTAGTAGCAGCAGCTAAAACTGGGAAGTTAATTAATGTGAAAAAAGCTCAATTTTTAGCTCCTTGGGATATGGGCAATGTAGTTAAAAAATTAGAAGATAGTGGAAATAAAAATATTATGCTTTGTGAAAGAGGTTCTTGTTTTGGCTATAATAATTTAGTGGTTGATATGACAGGAATGCTCGAAATGAAAAAATTTGGTTATCCAGTTGTGTTTGATGCAACTCATAGTGTTCAAAAACCAGGTGGCAAAGGTAATGCTACTGGAGGAAATAGGGAATATGCTAAATATTTAGCTAAAGCGGCAGCAGCGATTGGTGTTAGGGCTTTCTTTATGGAAGTTCATCCTGATCCTGATAAGGCTTTGTCCGATGGACCTAATTCGATTAAACTTGATGATGTAGAGCAATTACTTGAGACAATTATAAAAATAAGTGATGTTGTAAAGGAGCGATAGTATGAAAAATAACACTATTATAGAAGATGGTAAAAAGGTTTTTAATATTGAATTACAAGCGGTTGAAAAAGTTAGAGATACTTTAGATGAACATTTTGAAGAAATAGCAAAGGTTTTAATAAACTGTAAAGGTAAAGTTATATTTACTGGCATGGGTAAATCCGGACATATTGCCAGAAAATTAGCAGCTACTTTTGCTAGTTTAGGTACGCCTTCATTTTGCTTGCACCCAGCTGAGGCTTTACATGGTGATTTAGGAATGGTTTCTAAAGACGATGTGGTTGTGGCTATTAGCTTTAGTGGTGAAAGTGAGGAAATTGTTAGAATATTACCTAATATAAAGAAAATTCAAGCTACGCTTATTGGTATATCTGGTAATCCTAATTCGACATTGATTAAGCAAAGTGATATTTATTATGTATTGCCACCGTTTGAAGAGGCTTGTTATATGAAATTAGCACCGACTTCTAGTACGACAGCGGTATTAGTATTAGGTGATGCTTTAGCAGTTGTTTGTGCCAAACAAAAAGCATTTACGAAAAAAGATTTTGCTTTGTTCCATCCAGCAGGGGCTTTAGGTAAGAGTTTAATAATTACAGTTGGCGATTTGATGAGTACTGGTAAGCGCAATTCTGTGGTAAATATCAATTCAAGTTTTGAAGAGGCACTTAATGAAATGTGTAAGACTACTTTAGGAATGGTGAGTGTTGTCGATGATAATAATAAACTTATTGGTATATTTACAGATGGCGATTTAAGAAGAAAACTAGCGGAAAAAGTCGATATTTATTCGATGAAACTCGATGATATTATAACTAAAACACCGTTAACAGTTGGTAAGGATATGCTGGCAGTTGAGGCATTAAGACTAATGGTTAGAGACGAGAAGAGAGTGTCTGTAGCGCCAGTTGTGGATGAAAAGGGAATATTGCTCGGAGCTATTAAAGCAGAAGATATTATTGATAGTGGTATAGTATTATAATATTTGAAGAGGCTGGTTTAGTTGCCAGCCTACTTTTGATTTAATAGTTTGAAAGGAGAATACGATGGAAAGTAGAGGTAGAGTTGCTTTTAAAAATATATCGGCTAATTTTATATTACAATTAGTGGTTATTATTAGTGGATTCATAGTTCCCAAATTATTAATTACTAATTATGGCTCTGATTCGTATGGCTTGGTATCTTCTATTACACAATTTTTATCTTTAATTGCTTTATTAGAAGCAGGTATTGGACCAGTAATTAAAGCAAAATTATATAAATATATGGCAAAAAACGACAAGAATAAGATTTTGCTGATTTTAAAAGATGCGGATAGTTTTTTTAAACGTATTGGTTTAATATTTTTGATTTATATTATTATATTGTGTATTATATTTCCATATATTAATAACGAATTTGATTTTGCATTTACTACTGCAATGATTTTGGTAATTGCTATCGGTACTTTATTTGAGTATTTTTTTGGAATTGTATATAATATATATTTGCAAGCTGACAAGAAGTATTATGTGACATCTAATGTACAGATTGTATGTTATGTGTTGAATATTTTATTGGTAGTATTATTAATTAATTTAGATGCTTCAATTATTACTGTTAAATTTGCTTCAACTTTGGCATTTTTGATTAGACCTTTGTTTCAGTCTTATTATGTACGAAAGAAGTTAAATATTCATTTTAAAGATGCTAAAGGTAGTTATAAAATTGAAAATAAATTTGATGGTTTATCACAACATATTGCGTATGTGATATATTCAAATACTGATGTTACTGTTTTAACTATTTTTGCTAATTTAACGACCGTGGCGATTTATTCTGTATATAATATGGTCGCTAATTCTATTAGAAATGTTATAAGTTCTTTTATTAATGGTATGGATTCGATATTTGGTGATATGTTCGCCAGAGGCGAGAGAGAAAGTTTAAAAAGAAGTTTTGATATATATGAGTTTTTATATTATTTTGTGTCTACAGTTATTTTTTTGACAACGATGATTTTAATTGTTCCGTTTGTAAAAATTTATACTAAAGGAATTACTGATGCTAATTATATTCAACCGTTATTTGCTTTTTTAATTATTTTATCTGGTTTAATTGCTTGTGCTAGAACTATTTATTCTACTTTAGTTTATTCCATTGGACATTTTAAACAAACTAATATGATTTCTTGGGTGGAAGCTATCACGAATATTTTGTTATCTATAATTTTAGTTGTTAAATTAGGACTTGTAGGGGTGGCAATTGGAACTGCTGTATCTGCATTTATTAGATTAGTTTATTTTATGTTTTATTCTTCTAAGAATGTATTGAATAGATCATTTAAATCTTGTTTAAAATGGTTATTTGTGCTTATTTTGGAAGTTGTTTTATGTTATTTATTTATAAATTCTAATTTTAATATTATTACACCAACTAATTATTTGGAGTGGATTTTATATGCAGTAGTTGTTTTGTTAGGAGTTACTATAGTTACATTATTTATCAATATTATTTTTAATTTTAGTCAAGCAAAAGAAACTTTAGATTTTTTGAAAAAAAAGTTTGGAAAGGATAATTCATGACAAGATTAAAGGAAAAATTTTATTATTTAATTGGTCCGCATAATACAAACCGTTTTAAACGTGTTAGAATATGTATGAATAGAAGTTTAACAAAATTATTAAAAAGAAATAGTAAGTTTCACAATATTCATGAAGGTAAACGCTGTTTTATCTTAGGTAGTGGTCCTTCTATAAAAAATGTGGATTTTAAAAAATTAGCTAATGAATATACATTTACTGTTAATCATTTCGCACGGTTTGATAATTTTGAAAAATTAAAGACAAATTATCATTTATTTGGCGATGAAAGAATATTTTATTCATCTTTAAATAATACAATTAATGAAGAATCGCTTGATTATTTAAAAAAATTAAATGATTCATCAGATGAGATTCAATTTTTTGTGGTTTATAGTTCTAAAACTTTTTTCGATAAAATTGATATTTTAAAAGAATCAAAAATTAATTATTTTTATAATGTGTTAGATTTTTATGATAATTATAATGAGAAATTTGATATGGCAACATCTATCCCATGGTTTCCTACATGTATAGATTATTGTATTGCTATAGCTATGTATATGGGATTTACTGAAATATATCTTTTAGGATGTGAATGTACAGGTTTTGCTAAATTATTATCTTCGGATAATACTCAGACTTATGGTTATAAAGTTTCAAAAGCAGAAAATAAACGTCTTAAAGAGCAAATAAAGACTTATGGTGCAGCTGAAGAATTACAATTATGGGCAGATATTTTAAAGGATTATGATTATTTAGAAAAATATGCGAATAAACACAATGTGAAAATTGTTAATTGTACTGATGGTGGTATATTGGATTCTTTTGAAAGGAAATCTTTAGATGAGGTTTTAAGATAATTATAATGTGATTAAAAGTCTATTAAGTTATTTATTAATAGGCTTTTTTCGTGTATAATGATAATAGGAGTTGGTAGAATGAATAATACTAACAAAAAGAAGGCATTGTTTATTTCTAGTACCGGTGGTCATTTGAAAGAACTTTTACAATTAGAGTCTATTTTTAATAAATTTGATTATAGAATTATTACGGAAAAAACTGGTAATAATGTGAATTTAAAAAAGAAGTATGGTAAAAAAATTAGTTTTTTGATTTATGGTACTAAAGATCATATGCTTACATATCCTTTTAAATTACTTATAAACTGTTTTATTTCTTTGTTTCAGTTTATAAAGTTTAGACCTAAATATATTATAACAACTGGAACGCATACAGCTGGTCCAATGTGTTATATTGGAAAAATTTTTGGTAGTAAAATTATTTATATTGAGACTTTTGCTAATTCACAGACAAAAACAGTGGCAGGTAAATTAATTTATCCGATTGCTGATTTGTTTATTGTGCAGTGGGAAAGTATGCTTAAACTTTATCCAAAAGCTAAATATTTTGGAGGTGTATTTTAGTGATTTTTGTTACTTTAGGCACGCAAGATAAGCCTTTTAAAAGATTATTAGATGCTATTCAAAAACAGATTGATAATGGCAATATTAAAGATAAGGTGATAGTGCAGGCTGGATATACGAAATTTGAAAGTAAGGATATGGAAATATATGATTTAATTAATATGGATGAGTTTGATAAGTTAATTAAAGATTGCGATGTTTTAATTACTCATGGAGGAGTAGGAAATATATTGACTGGTTTGAAATATGGTAAAAAGATAATTGCGGCAGCGAGGCTTTCAGAATATGGTGAGCATACGAATGATCATCAATTGCAAATTATCGATAAATTTACAGACGAGGGATATATTTTAAAATTAGATGATTTTGATGAATTAGATAAGGTACTTACTAAGGCAAAGAAGTTTAAACCTAGAAAATATATAAGTAATACTAAAAATTTTTGCAAACATTTGTTGGCAGAAATAGAAAAATTATAAAGGTGATTAGATGGACAAGGTTAGTGTTATTGTGCCAATTTATAATGGGGAGAGATATTTAAAAAGATGTATTGATTCTTTATTGAATCAAAGTTATAAAAATAATGAGTATATTTTAATTAATGATGGTTCTAGTGATAATACTTTAAAAATTTTAAAGGAATATGCTTTAAAAGATACAAGGATTATAATTATCGATAAAAAAAATACAGGTGTTTCTGATTCGAGAAATATGGGTATTGAAAAGGCTACTGGTGATTATATTTGTTTTTGTGATTGTGATGATATGTATGAAGATAATTATATTGAAGTAATGCTTCATACAATTAAAGAAAACAATGTTGCCTTAGTAAGATGTAATTTTCAGGTTATTGATAAAGATGGCAAGGTTACTGATAATGGTAAAAATGTTTTAACTAATAAAAGATTAACTAATAAAGCAATCATTAATGATATTATTCCTTATTGTTTAAGTGGAGAAATGCCATGTTTTGTATATTTACTAATGATTAAAAGAGATATACTTACAATGAGGTTTCCTAATGATATAGCGATGATGGAAGATGTGGTTTTTTATATTAATTTGCTTTTGAAAACGGATAGTATGTATATAATAAATGATAGTTTATATACGATTATGTTTAATGATGAAGGGGCAACTAATAATGTCAAAAATTATAAGCGAAATATTAATAATGTTATTTTGGTAAATAAATATATTAAAAATATTTTGAATGAAAATAATTTGATGAATGATGAGAATATTTCTAAGTTAAATACTAATAATTTAAATTCAGTGGCAGATTTTATATTTAGGTATTATTTACATGAAGGGAAGCAAGCTATTAGTTTGTGTAAAAGTATTCGAACAAAGGATTTGTTAAACATTATTTATGAAACTAATTTATCATGTCTTTCTTTACCTAGAAGGTGGCTTTTAAAGTTAATTGAGAAAAAGCACTATGTGTTTTTGAGATTTTATTTTGGACTAAGAAAGATTGTATTTAAATTAAAACGTCATAATAATTGATATGTGGGGGATAATATGATAACAGTTTTTACACCTAGTTATAATCGGGCAAATACATTGAAAGTTTTGTATGATTCTTTATTAAAACAAGGTAAGGCGAAGTTTGAATGGTTGATTGTGGATGATGGTTCTAGCGATAATACTAAAGAATATATAGAATCATTGATAAGGGAGAAGAAAATTAAAATAAGTTATTTTTATAAACAAAATGGTGGGAAACAATCTGCTTATAATTTAGGACTTGAGAAGGCACAAGGAGATATTTTTTTGTGTGTTGATTCAGATGATATGTTAGCTAGTAACGCTCTTGAAAATATAGAGAAAGATTTTAAACAAATTAAAGCTAAGAATATAGCTGGTATTATGTATAATCAAGGTTATATTAGTGATAAAAGTCTTATTATTGGTACTAGATTCCCAAAAGACAATTTGGTAGATACTTATTATAATATTTATCATAAATTACATGTTACTGGTGATAAATTGATTGTTTTTAAAACTAATGTGGCCAGAAAATATTATTTTCCATTAATTGATGGTGAAAAATTTATTCCAGAGGCTTTAATTTATAATAGAATGTCTTTAGATTATATGTTTTTGTGTAAAAATAAGGTAATGGCTTATAAAGATTATTTAGGTGATGGTTATTCCGCAAATTATTTTAATTTAGTTAAAAAAAATCCTAAAGGTAATGCTTTATATTATTTAGAACTTTATAATTTAGAACCTACTTTTTACAATGTTTATGGTTATTTATTGTTTTGTTTTTTAGCTAAGGAAAAATTTAAAAATATTATAAAGCATCCTAGTAAATTAAAAATTTTGTTATTATATATTCCTGTATATTTGATATTTTTAGTGAGGCGATAAGATGAAGAAAAAGTTGTTGATATTTGGTTATACATTAACTATGGGAGGAGCTGAGAAGGCTTTAGTAGATATGATTCGTTATTTGGTGCCTTACTGCGATATTGATTTATATTTGTTAGAAAAAAAAGGAAGTTTAATGAGTGATATTCCTAAAGAAGTTAAGGTATATCAAATGAAAAGGAATTTTTTTCAGTATGTTTTATTTAGGTTTATACCTTTGTATAGAAAACGCGTAATAAATAAGATTGCAAATTCTAAAGATTATAAGTATGTTTTTGGCTATATGGAAGGTAGATGTGGGACTTGGGTAAGTGATATTAAAAAAAATATCAAGAAATATGCCTGGATACATAATGATGTTTTTAAGTTTAATATTGGTATTAGTGATGCTGAGGTTAAAAAAAGTTATAATAACTTAGATAAGGTTATTTGTGTATCTAAGGAAAGTAAAGAAAATTTTTGCCAGAAATATGGAATTTCTAGGGATAAAGTTTTAGTTATTTATAATTATATAAATGAAGGGGAAATTTTGAAAAAGGCTGAGGCTTTTAAAGTTAAGAATACGAAGACTACTTTTGTGAATGTGGCTAAAATGCGTGATCAAAAGAGGCAAGATAGATTGGTTATGGCAGCAAAATATTTGAAAGAAAAAGGTTATGATTTTGAAATCCAATTAATAGGAGATGGTCCTAATCTTGAAAAAATAAAAGATATGGTATATAATTATAAACTAGGGGATGTGGTAAAAATTTTAGGATTACAAACTAATCCTTATCCATATATAAAATGGGCAGATTATTTTGTGTTATCTAGTTATATGGAAGGATATGGAATTGTTATCAAAGAGGCTTTATTACTTAAGAAAAAAATAATTACCACTGATGTTGTAGGACCAAGAGAGATTTTAGAAAATGGGAAGTATGGCATTATTATACCCAATGAGGATGAGGCAGTTTCTTTGGCTTTAGAAGAAGTATTAAAAAATCCTCATAAATACGATTATTTAGAAGAAAATTTAAAAGAATATAAAGGGGATAATGAAGAAATAAAGGAACAAATTTTAGAACTATTAGATTTATAAAGGAGAAGTACAATGAGTGAGAAGAAACAACAAACTATATTAAATATTTTATTGATTTTCGTATTATTACAGCCAATATTTGATATTTTATCAAGATTGGCTATTTTGGATTTTATACCTAACATTTCAACTTATTTAAAACCACTTTTTGTTTTTGGACTTGGAGCATTTTTACTTTTTAAGTATAGTCCATTTAAGAAGAAATGGATTACTTATATTATTGTTTTTGCATTATTTACTTTTGGTCATTTATTTTTACTTTATAAATTATTACTTGGCAAGAGTTTGATATTGCATGAATTTAGGTTTATTATTAATATTGCATATATGATTGCTTTATTCATTAGTTTATTTACTTTATATCATTGGTTTGATGATAAAGAAAAAATGTTAAAGAAAATTAAATATACTTTAGTTATTACTTTTGCTATTTATTTTGGACTTTATTTATTAGCTATTGTTACTGGAACATCAGGAATGACTTATGAATATTCTGATAAGTATAAGTTAGGTTTTAAGGGATGGTATGATTCTGGACAGATTTTGGGTCATGCACTTTCTATGCTTTTCCCAATTATTTTGTATGTGGTTTTAAAACCCAAAAATCATAAAATTATTAGATTTATTTTTCTAGCTCTTTTAGTGTTAGTTGTTTCACTTTTAGGCACTAAGGTACCTTATTTTATTACATTGATTGTTTTGATTTTATATATTGTATTATTGATTTTCTTTAGAATCATTCATAAAAGACCTGTTGGAACTAAATATAATATGTTAATTGTGTTTTTAGCTGTAATTACCATGATTTGCACATATCAATTTACGCCAGTAGCTTATAATACAGAGATTAATGAAAAAAATGCAGCTATTGAACTGGAAATGTATGATTTGGATGGTATAAGTGGCAAGAAAAAAGATGTTGATTATAAAAAGATTATGAAAGATAATCCGAATGCTGATTTATCTTATGTAAAAAAATATTTTAAATGGGGACAAGAAGCTAGTGCATATTTGACTGAACAGTTTTATAAAGGTACGGTACATCCATCTAATACTAGAGCTAAACAATTAGTTTATTCTATGAAAAAGTATCAATTAGCAGATATTCAATATAAGATACTAGGGATTGGCTTTTTGAATCAAGATTCAATTTTGGCTTTGGAAAGTGATTTCTTTATGGCTTTCTTTAACTTTGGTATTGTTGGTTTTATATTATTCTTATGTATTCCTATATGGGCTTTTGTGAAAAGTGCAGTATTTGCTATAAAGAATATTAAGAAAATCGATTTAGAAATGTGTATGCTATTTATGGGATTAGGTATTTTCTTCTGCATTAGTATATATGCGGGTTATACTTATATTTATACTAATTTTTCAATTTTCTTAACTTTATTAATTACTATGTTACTTTTAAAGATGGATTTACTTAATAAAAGAGAAAATAAAGAGGTTAAAGAGGTTAATTTTTTAGCTTTGCATTTAAATTATGGCGGAATTGAATCGGCAACAATTAATAATGCGAATGCTTTGTCTAAGGATTATAAAGTAAAAATAATATCTTTTTATCATTTTAAAGATGATTTGAGTAAAAATTTAAATAAGGGAATTGAGGTTGAATATCTTTATGATGGTGTTCCTAATAGAGATATATTTAAGCAATATTTAGAGGAAAAACATTTTATTAAAGCATTTAAAGAAGGAATTAAAAGTATTCAAATTTTGATAAAGAAAAGATTTTTGGTAGCTAGAAGAATCAAAAAAATTAAAGAAGGTGCTATTGTATCAACAAGAGTGGAATTTAATGTTTTACTTAGTAAATATGGAAATTTAAATGTATTAAAAATTGCTCAAGAACATTGTTATCATAATAATAATAAAAAATATATTAATAAAATAGTTAATAAATATTATAATATTGATTATTTATGTGCTTTATCGTCCACTTTGTACAATGATTATAAAAAGTTTTTGAAATATAATAAACATACTAAGGTTGTTTTACTTCCAAATATGTTATATACTTTACCAAATAAAAAAAGTAAACTAGATAAGGATAATTTTATTACGATTGGTAGATTAGATGCTGGTAAGAGAGTGGATGAAATTATTACTAATTTTGTCAAGCTTAATAAACAAAAAAGTCAACTTTATATAATCGGTAGTGGAAATGAGGAAAAAAGATTAAAACAACTTATTAAGGATTTAAAGATCGAAAAGCAAGTGCACATGCTTGGATATATGGATCATAAACAAATGGAAAAATATATATTAGATTCATCTTGTTTCCTTATGGCATCAGTAACAGAAGGACTTCCTATGGTACTTTTAGAAATGATGAGTTATGGCGTTCCTTGTATTGTATATAAAACCGCCTCTGGAACAGGCGATATTGTCGAAACCGATTTTAATGGCTATATTATTGATGGTAGAGATGAAAGATTATATGTTAATTCGATGAAAAAAATAATTAAAGATAAAGAACTAAGAAAAAAAATGGGAGAAAATGCTTTAGTTACAGCTAAGAAATTTTATAAAATAGAAATAGTAAAAATATGGAAAAAAGTTTTGAATAGGGAAGTGTAGGAGAAATATATGTTAAGTAGGGTGAGAAATGAACTTACAAGAAAAAGAATAATAATATTTTTCTTTTTTGCTTTATGTTTTATTCTTTTTCTTTTTGATTTAAATAGTAATAAGGTAGGTGTTAATTTATTATTTAGTTTATTTGCGTTTATAATTATTGGAGTGATTATTTTATTAAATTATAAATTTAAAAAAGTTGATGATACTTCCTATTATAAGTTTTATGCTTTAGCAGTATTTATTTTAGGTTTTATTTTGATAGTTTTAACGCCTCCTTTTATGGGTAGCGATGAATATACGCATTTTTTAAGAGCTTATGAAATATCTGAAGGACATTTTATTTCTAAAGTGGATGAAAATGGTATTTTGGCTGTTATGCCTAGATCATTAAATAAAGCATATTCAGGGTATGACGATGAAAATAAATTTGATAAGAATATGACAATATCATACGATGAAATACCTTCTAGATTGAGTATTCCATTAGATAAAAGTAATACATTGAATTACTGTACATGTAATAGGACAAATTATATGGGAGCTACGGTGTATTCACCTTTTCAATATATACCCCATTTAGTGGGAATTGAAATAGGAAAAATTTTCACTTTGGGTCCAACATGGCTTGTTTATTTAGCGAGGATAGGTAATTTAATTGTTTTTGCGTTGCTTACTATTATTGGAATTAAGTTACTACCTAAATTTAAACTTTTTGCAATGCTAGTATTGCTTAGTCCAGTAGTACTTTCTGGGGCGACAACCATTTCGGCAGATGGACCAACTAATGCAGTAACGTTTTTGTTTATTGCATATATTGTTAATTTGATTTGCAATAAAAAAACGGTGAGATTAAAGGAAAAAATATTGTTATATTTATTAGCTTTTACAATTGCTATGTGTAAGATTGTTTATTTTCCAATTTTGGCTTTGGTTTTTCTAATTCCTAAAGAGCAATTTAAGAGTGGCAAAGATAGTTTGATATTTAAAATTACTTTGATGCTTTTTGGCTTAATATTTAGCGTGGGCTGGTTTTTAACTGCTTCTTTATTTTTGAATTCGCAGTCTAGTACATCACAGTTACAAATGAAATATGTGTTTGCACATCCTTTAAATTTTTTGTTTATCGTTATTAGAACATATCTTGATATTTTTAATGAAAATTTACTGAATATTTTCTTTGGTAATCAAATGTTTCATTGGTCATTAAAGGTTTATTCATTTTTCTCTTTAGCGTTTGTAGGGGTAGTTGTTTTATCTTTATTTACTAAAAAAGCGGATTTGAAAATAGCAAATAGGAGTAAAATTTTAATTATGTTTATGATTATAATGATTTTAGGTTTAATTGCCTCAGCTTTGTTTGTTCAACATAACCTTGGTGCTTCTAATCTTATTGGTGGTATTCAGGCTCGCTATTTGATTCCTTTATGTTTTTTAGTTCCTTTGTTTTTAAATATTAAAAAAGCATTTTTTAGTGAAAAGATGGTATTTATGTTATTTAGTTTTTTATATTTTCCAGCATTTTTAACGATTGTCGTAAGGTTTATTTAATTGACTTAGGTAAAATGTTTGTTATATAATTTTTTTAGGAGTGAAAGTATTTATGAAAAAGAAAATTTTAATTATAATTCCAGCTTATAATGAAGAGGCAAATATCGTAAAGACGGTTAATTCTATTAAGAATTTTAAAAAGAAAAAATTGGATTATATTGTTATTAACGATGGTAGTACGGATAATACAAAAAAGGTAATGATGGAAAATAATATTGATTTTATCGATTTACCATTTAATCTAGGAATTGGGGCGGCAGTTCAGACTGGATATAAATATGCTTTTTATAATGATTATGATATTGTGATTCAATTTGATGGTGATGGTCAGCACGATATTAATTCGGTAGAAAAGTTAATAAAACCAGTTGCTGATGGAGAGGCTGATATGGCAATTGGATCTAGATATATCGATGATACCAGTTCATTTAAGTCGACTTTTAGCCGTAGAGTGGGTATTAAAGTTATTTCATCTTTAATTCATTTATTATCTAAGAAAAAGATTAAAGATGTAACTAGTGGATATAGGGCAGTAAATAGGAAAATTATTGAGGTTTTTGCGAATAATTATCCTTATGATTTTCCGGAACCAATTACTAATTATGCTTTATTAAAAATGGGTTTTAAGGTAAAAGAAGTAGGGGCTAATATGTTTGAAAGAGAAGGCGGTATTTCTTCTATTCGAGCTTTAAAGTCAGCTTATTATATGTTTAATGTTTGTTTATCTATTTTATTATTTAATCCCAAGAGGTTTAAAGGAGGGATAAAATGATTTCTTTAAATTTAAAAATATTTTTACTAGTGGTGACATTATTTTATTTCTTTATGGTATTTAAAGCTATTAAAAAAGGCACGATGCCGATAAAAAGTTCCGTTTTATGGCTTTTCTTTGGAATTTTAATGCTTTTGTTAATTGGTTTTCCTGAATTTTTAGTAAAAATTGCATCTTTAGTTGGTATTAAGACTATATCTAATTTACTTTTGTTTGGAGCGGTATTAGCACTTTTAGTCTTAGCATTTGATTTATATAAGATTAATAATATTGAAAAAAGGAAGAATGTAACTTTAGCACAAGAAATTGGAATTATTAAGCATGAACTTAATAAAAAGAAATAGAGTTTTTTTAACTTATGTGCTTTCAGCTGGGTCTTCCTTTGTTATAGATTTGTTATTTTTTACTTTATTTAATACTATATTTAGTAAGTTTTTGGGATATGAATCAATTATTATATCTACTATATTGGCTAGAATTTTGTCATCTTTGTATAATTTTATTATGAATTCAAAGTTTGTCTTTAAAAAATATAGTAAAAAGATGTTAGTGCAATATTATATATTAGTTATTGTACAGATGCTTCTTTCGTCTATTTTAGTATATGTGATTAATAGGTTTTTATTGGATACTTTTGCGACGATTATTAAGTTTTTTGTGGATATTATGCTATTTATAATTAATTATTTTATTCAAAAGTTATTTATTTTTAAGTGAGGAGTGGTTATAGGTGTTAACATTTTTAATACTTTTAGTTGTATTATTTTCGATATTTGGTTTAGCCACTTTTGCGGCGCAAAAATTTAAAATAAAATTGGAGTTTGGAATAACTTTTAGTATTGCTTTGATTATTAGTTTTTTATATCTTTTTAGTTTAGTTAAGTTATTAATGCCTATTACTTTGATTATTTTTGTGATTGGAATTATTTTGGGTATTAGGTATATATTTAAACGAGATTTTACTTTAGTTAAAGAAAGTGCTGTTTCGTTGATATTTTCTGGTGTTTTAATTCTTATATTATTTATTACACTTCAAAATATTGTGCCAATTGCTTTTGATAATTTTTCACATTGGATTTTGATTTCTAGGCAGACTTTAGAGTTTAATAATTTACCCGATGCTTCTAATATTTTAACATCTTATTTTGAATATCCACCTGGAAGTACATATTTTATATATTATTTTTGTTTATTTATAGGTAATAGTGAATTTGGTTTAATGCTTAGTCAAGCTATTTTAGAAATATTGCTTTTAATGCCATTATTTACTTTTGTCTATGGTAAGGGTAAGAAAATATTATATGCTATTATAATGTTATTTGTAATATTTTGTTTAGTTATCGATACTTCAGTAGCGGATTTACTTGTGGATAGTTTACTTGGTATTACAGCATTAAGTTGTTTTATGTTTTTATTTAAGTATAGGGATAATTTAAGAAAAACATTATTGTTATTAATACCATTTAATTTGATGCTTTTATTAATTAAAAATAGTGCGATATTCTTTTATGGAGTAGAGTGTTTATATATTTTATATTTATTAATTAAAGAGAAGAATAATTGGAAACAAAATATTTTAAATTTAGTAATTGCAATTGTTCCCTTTATGTTATTCATATTATGGAAAATTAGATATAATATTGTTTTTAACTCTTTAAGTTATGCGGCGGCACAGTCTGTTAGTTTGAGTAGTTATAAAGCTAATTTAGCATCGAAAACATTAGGGGATATTAAAGATATTATTATTATTTTTCTTAAAAATTTAGTTAATGTACATAATTTATATATTGTAATTATGTTTGTCTTATTTATTGGTATTATTGTTTATTATTTTGTAAACAAAAAATCTAAAAAGAAACAAGTTGCGGGAAAAAAGATTATTATTTTCTTATTGATTGTGCTTGGAATTTATTTATCTTATGCGTTTTCTTTGCTTTTTGCTTATATTGTATCGATGACTTTAGATGAGGCTTTACGCTTGGCTTGTTTTGACCGTTATATTTATTCTGTAATCATATTTATTATAGGTATTGTGTTGGTTGTGTATTTTACTTTTGTAAAAGATTCAAAGTGGATAAACTATGCTTTAGTAATTGGTTTTGTTGTAATTATTGTTTTTTCTAAAAATACACTTAATTTAATTGGTGTGCAAGATTATAAGAATTCTACTAGATATGAGATTGAACAAATAATGGATGGTTTTCCAAAGACTGATGCAGATAAAGTACTGGTGATTTCATCTGTGACTAAAGTCGATGGATATGTTAGGTTTTTACTTACTTATCTTATTAATTCTAACGATTATACTTTAATTCAAGATACTAATCAACTTAATGATATAGATATTAGAAAATATAAGTATATTATTACTACAGATAAGGACGAAAATGTTAAAAAGTTTTTAGATAAAAAGACAAATTACAATGGGAAATTAGGCTGGTATGAAGTAAAGTAATGGTGATGTTATGAAATTATTGATTAGTGAAATAAAAAAATATAAAAGACATATTTTAAATTTATTTTTAGCTTTTATTAGTTATTTAGCAATTTTAATTTATTTTAAAATTATATTTTCTAATGATTCTTATAATTTTTTACTATTGGTGTTATTTTTCTTGTTATTTGCTTTTTTTTATAAATATTTAGAAAAATATAAAAAATTAGATAAAAGAACTAGACTTTTTAGTTTAATTTTATCGATTATTTTGAGTGTGATTTTAACTCTTGGAAGTTTAGTTAGTTCATATACATATCAACCTACAGGACTTATATTTAATTTTCATAGAGTAATATATTTGATTGTTGGAATTATTGGTTTTAGCTTGCTTTTTAAGATACCTATTGGTTTTATTTTAAAAAAGAATCCTATAGTTTCTACTGATGAAAACAGAAAAATGTCTAAAAAAGGATTTTGGAGTATTGTTTTAGTATTTATAGTATGCTGGATACCATATTTTTTAAGATATTTTCCGGCAGTGATGACACCTGATTCTTATTATATTATTCATTTTGTAAAGAATTTAGAATTAAATGATTTTCATGCGTTTGGTCATACTTGGTTTTTTGGGATATTTTATTATATTGGTAAATTTATTTTTCATAATATGAATATGGCAGTGGCATTTTACATTATAATTCAGATGATTATTTGTGCCTTAATTTTTGCTTATATGATCAAATTTTTATATGAAAAGTCTGTTAAAAATATTTATTTAATTATATTTACTTTATTTTTAGCTTTATCACCTTTATTTGCTATTTATAGTATTACCTTATGGCGCGATATTTTATTTAGTATGGCTTTTGTAACTTTATTTATATCTTTATATAAATTTGTAGATAATAATTATGAATTAAAAGTGTCAATGGTTATTATGTATATTTTGTCAGTGCTTGTAATTTTATTTTTTAGAAATAATGGAATATATATTATTTTACTTTTTATTCCTTTCTTTATATGGCTGGCAAAGAAACATAGAAAAATTATATTATTTGGTAATTTAGGTATTGTTATTTTATATTTTGTGATTAAAGGACCTATATTTACTTATTTTGGTGTTCAAAAAACAACTTCTGTAGAGGCGTTTTCTATTCCTTTACAGCAAATAGCTAGGGTAATTGTAAATGATGGCAATATTGATAAAGATACTTATAAGTATTTATCTGGTATTTTGGATATTAAAAAAGTGAAGAAAACTTATGACTCAACTATTTCTGATTATGTGAAAAGAGCTACAAATAACAATAAATTATCTAATGATAAGTTGAAATTTTTTGTTACTTGGTTAAAAATTGGTGTTGATAATCCAAGAATATATATTGATAGTTATCTTTTATCTACACTTGGTTATTGGTATCCTGATGTAATTTATTGGGCAACAGCAGGGGAGAGTAATAGTATTTTTGAGGATGTTGATGTTCATTCTGATCCAATTATTTTAGATTCAGTGCCTTTTGATAAGTTAACTTCTAGAAAAATTCCATTATCTAGTATTCTTTGGAGTATTGGTACGATGGTTATAATTTTGATAATTTCAACTTGTATTTTACTTTATAAGAAACAAGGAAAATATTTACTCGCATATATTCCCCTTTATTGTTTATGGCTTTCTTTGATGCTTGCAAGTCCAGTGTTTGCGGAGTTAAGATATATTTATGGTTTATTTGCCTGCATGCCTTTACTTATTTGTGTTCCACTATTAAAATCTTCTAGATATAAGAGGGGTAATAATGGCAAAAATTAAGGAGAGAAATTTTGGGTTAGATATTATTAGAACATGTGCAGTGTTTTTTGTAGTATCTGTTCACAATTTTTTATATCAACAATATTATAATATGCCATTAGATACCGCTGGTAAATTTATATTAACTTTTGTTCGAGAACTTTTTTACATTTGTGTCCCACTTTTTTTGCTACTAACAGGGTATTTAAATGGTAAAGCGAAGCCTAATAAACAATATTTTATAAAGATTATTAAAATTTTGATTAGTTGGTTTTTAATTTCTTTGATTTGTATTGGTTATTCTGAATTTGTTTTAAATGAAGATGTTTACTGGGTACAGAGAATTGTCAGTTTATTTAATTTTACTGCTGATGGTTATGGATGGTATGTTGAGATGTATATTGGTTTGTTTTTAATGATTCCATTTTTAAATATTTTATATGACAATTTGGATAATAAAAAGTCATTGATTATTATTATGTTTGTTATTACTGCGCTACCACCTTTATTTAGTGGTACAGTATTTAATGGGGTAGCTTTAGATGTTATGCCTGATTATTGGACTGTTTGTTATCCTATTACTTTTTATTTCTTAGGTCGATATTTAAAAGACAATCCTTTAAAATTATCTTTAATTAAAAAAATTATTTTAATTATCGTGTTATTATTAGTTCAAAGTTTATTAATGTATTTTTATGTTAATAAAAATACATTTTCCTGGAGCTTTTTAGGTGGATATGGTAATTTATTTACTACGGTTATAGCAGTATTATTCTTTTCATTATTTACTAATTTAAAGTGTAATATTAAACCGATTAAAGTGGTTGTTTCAAAAATATCATCGGTGGCTTTTGAAATATATTTATGTTCAAAGGTTTTCGATTTAATATATTATCCGTTATTATATAAGTCTGATGGGTATTCTTTTATGAATTTTGTATTTAATTATATTAAAATAGTGCCGCTGGTATTTATTAGTTCTTTTGTATTAGCATTACTAATTAATTTTGTAGCTAGTAAACTTTATATTTTAATAAAAAATAAGTTATTAGCCAAATAATAAAAGGCTATAGTATTTATAGCCTTTTAATTTTCTGCTTCTTCTAACATATTAGTAATAAAAATACCATAACCTTTATTTGGGTTATTGACAACAACATGGGTGACGGCGCCTACGATATTGTCTCCTTGAATAATAGGAGAGCCACTCATGCCTTGAATAATACCACCTGTTTTATTGAGTAAGTTTTTATCAGTAATTTCAAATACAAAATTTTTAGTTTTTTGTTTTTCTGGGTTGATTTGAATGATATTGATGTCATATTCTTTTATGTCATTACCATTTAAGACAGTTAGAATTTTGGCTTTTCCTTTTTTAATTTCATTTGGTTGAGCAACGTTATAGGTTTTGTTTTTGTTAATTTGGTCAGTATAGGTACCAAAGATACCTCTAATTGTATTTTCATCGACAGTACCAGTTACGTTTTCTTTATTGTATTCGGCTTTTTTTTCGCCTGGTGTACCATCAGTACTTGGAATTATACCAGTTACTTCGGATGTGAAAATACTACCATCTTTAATTTCAAATGTTTTTCCAGTAGTTTGTTCTTGTATTTCATGACCTAGAGCACCAAATTTTTTGGTGGCTGGATCTATGAAGGTTAAGGTACCAATACCAGTTACACTGTCTTTAACATATAAACCGGTTTTGTATATATTATTTTCATCTTTATATAGTTTTAGGTTTGTTTCTTTTTCTTTATTTTCGCGTTTATATGTTATTTCGATGCTTTCGTCTTTAAGTTTGTTTATTTCAGTTGCCATATCTTCAATAGAGGATATTTGATTACCATTTATTTTTTCAATAATGTCTCCTGTTTTTAAGCCGGCTTCTTTGGCAGGAGATGTATTATTTACTTCATAAGTTCCAACAATGAGGACGCCATCTGAATTTAAAGATATTCCAATATTTTGTCCACCGGCAATTATTCTATCTGAATAGGCAAGAACATTTATTGGAAAAATAGTAAGGAAAAACAGAAGCAGGAAGATTGATTTTTTAAATTTTTTTAAATACAAATAATCATCTCCTATATAAACAGACTACATTATTATTATGTAGTTATATTGGGAAAACATAAATAGTATTTTATGGTAAAAGTTTATTATAAATTTAGTGCATTTTAGGTATGTTTTTTCTTGTTTTTTGTTATAAAATGTTGTATATTAGATTATAGTGTTTTTGACAATTTAAAATTTTTGAAGAAAGTTTTTGGTGATAGAATGAATAATCTGGTTATGATTACAATTTTATTTTTAGTTATTTTATGGATATTTATTTATATATTTGATTTTAAGTCATTGTCATTTAAAAAATTTAAATTTAGTAAAGGTAATATTTTAGTTTTAGTGATTTTTTGTATTTCGGCTTTTTCTATTTTAACCGTTACTGCGAAACAAGATAATGAGGTTTTAGATGACAATAAATTAAAAGAGTTAAAAAATCAGTATTTTGCTTATGAAGACGATAATAAATTAACTAATAAAGTTATTGTTGTCGGCGATTCTAGAATGTCATTAATAGAAGATAATAAAGATCTTATGAAACCGTTTAATTTTATTTTTGTAGCAAAAAGTGGAATGATGATTGATTGGTTAAAAGATGATGCTTTAAAAGAAATCAAGTATATTTTGAGAAATAAGGATTATCATTACAATATTGTTTTAAATATGGGTGTGAATGATTTAAATAATGAAGATTATAATGGTGATGAGATTGCGAAAGATTATTTTAAGATATATCGCGATTTAGCTAAAGAATATCCTGATGTAAGTGTATATTTATTATCGGTTAATCCAATCGATGATGTACTTATAAATCAAAAATGGAATAATCATAGAACTACGAAGAAAATAAAACTTTTTAACAATACAATTCAAAAAGAAATGAAAAAAAGTCATAGAAATAATATGTTTTACTGTGATTCATATAATTCAATTCATTTTGAAACTTATGATGGACTTCATTATACCGACGATACTAATAAAAGAATTATGAATTATATTATCAATGATTGTGTACAATATTAAAGCGTTTACTAATAGTGGTAAACGCTTTTTTATACATAAACAAATAGACCTGCGATAAAGAAGGCAATTATGCCGATAAGCATAATCCATACAGCTATTTTTTGTACTTTAGAATTCATGTAATCACCTCTTAATAATTATATACTATTTTTTATTTTTTTGGAATATTTTTTTTAAAAAATAATATAATTGGATGAGGGATAAATATGAAAAAATATATGGACATATTAAGAAGTAATATTCGGATTAATAAAAATTTATTTGTATTTTTAGTGGTGATAGTGGCAGTGGGAGTGGCTGCTGGAAGTGTTTTTGTGACAATTTTAAATAGTGATGATAAGGTAATGGTAAGTGAGTATTTAAATAGTTTTTTGACTAGTTTAAATGGTAATAATTTAAATTATAGTGGAACGCTTATTAATACTTTGATTTTTACGGTTGGTATGGCATTACTTATTTGGCTTTTAGGTATATCTATAATTGGATTTATTTTAATATTATTATTTTTATTTATTAAAGCGTTTTCTTTAGGTTTTTCGATAGCTAGTATTATTATTAATTTTAATTTTAAAGGTGTTTTAATAGCACTAGCTTATGTGGTTCCACATCACGTGATAAATATGATGATTTATTTGCTTATATCTTCATATGCTTTAGTTTTATCATATAAATTAATTAGTAGTTTTAGTAAAAAGAAAAATTTTGATTTTAAAAATATTTTTAATAGATATTTGTTTATACTTTTATTTTCTATTATAATTTTATTTATTAGTGTTTTATATGAGGTGTATTTAGCACCACAAATAATTAATTTTATTGTTACATTTTTAAATTAATATAGCTTTTAAGCTATTTTTTTTGTATAATATTTACTAGAAAAGAAGGGATAATATGTCAAAAGTTGTTGTTGGAATGAGTGGGGGAGTAGATAGCAGTGTTGCGGCTATAATACTACAAAAACAAGGATATGAAGTAATTGGACTTTTTATGAGAAACTGGGATAGTACAATTAACAATGATTTTTTAGGTAATCCTAATGATTTAAATGATATTTGTCCGCAGGAGAAAGATTATAATGATGCTTTAAAAGTGTGTGAGAAGTTGGGGATTCCTTTAAAGCGAGTAGATTTTGTTAAGGAATACTGGGATTTTGTATTTACTTATTTTTTAGATGAACTAAAGAAAGGCAGAACCCCTAATCCAGATGTAATGTGTAATAAGTATATTAAGTTTGATATGTTTGCGAAAGAAGCTGTTAAATTAGGGGCAGATTATATTGCGACGGGTCATTATGCGCGGTTAATCGATGGTAAATTATATAAGGGATTAGATAAAAATAAAGATCAAACTTATTTTTTATCACAGGTTTCTAAAAAGCAATTGGAAAATGTTTTATTTCCAGTAGGGGAATTACAAAAAAGTGAAGTGAGAAAGATTGCTCATGAGTATGGATTAATTACTGCAGATAAAAAAGATTCGACGGGTATTTGTTTCATTGGTGAACGTAATTTTAAACAATTTTTAGAAAATTATTTGCCTAATAATCCTGGCAATATTGTAAATATTGATACTGGTGAGGTTTTAGGAAAGCATTCAGGACTTATGTATTATACGATTGGTCAAAGAAGAGGTTTAAATATTGGTGGAACTAAAGAGAGAATGTTTGTCTGTAAAAAAGATTTGGACAAAAATATTTTATATGTGGCTATTGGTGATGAAAATAAGTATTTGATGAGTTATGCGTGTGAGATTGAGGATGTAAATTTACTTGATGCGCTTCCTAAGAAATGTATGGCGAAGTTTCGTTATAGACAGGCAGATAATGAGGTGTATCCAGAAAAATTAGATAATGGGAATGTTTTAGTTAAGTATCCACAAGGTGTTAAAGCGGTTACCGAAGGTCAGGCATGTGTATTTTATAATGGCGATGAATGTTTAGGTGGTGGCATTATTAAAACGGTTTATAAGGAGAAAAAGTAGTTTATGGATAAATTGAAATATTTATTAAAAAAATATAAATTTATCATTTTATATGGTTTTTTTGGAGTTTTAACTACAATTATTAATATTGCTGTATATGGTTTTTTATATAGTATTTGTGGAGTTTCCAATGTTATTAGCAATATTATAGCTTGGGTGTTATCTGTTTTATTTGCGTTTGTTACTAATAAATTATGGGTATTTGAAAGTAAAAGTTTCAAATTTAAGTTATTTTTGACAGAACTATGTAATTTTATTTTATGTAGATTAGCAACCGGTGTTTTAGATTTAGGTATTATGTTTGTTGGTGTCGATTTATTAAAGGGTCCAGCGATTGTTTTAAAGGTTGTATCTAATGTAATAGTTATTATATTAAATTATATTATGAGCAAGGTATTGGTTTTTAAAAAAAAATAAATAATTTTCTACTTAATATTGGATGTTTTTTACTATTTTATTTAAACATATATTCTGTTGACAAAATTTTACATTTTGCTTGACTTTGATAGGGGAGTTGGGTTAAAATGTAATAGTAGGAGGGTTACAAACTTATGGAAAGATTAAATGACATTTTAAGAGAACTTGGTATATCTAAAGTAAAATTAGCTAAGTGTTTGGGTGTTTCAAGACAGATGATTTATAATTATTTGGAACTCGATGATATTAATAAGTGGCCAAAAGATAAAAAAGTTATTTTACTTAATATTTTAGGAATTAAATCAGCTGATGAACTTAATAATATTAAGGTTGATACTGATTATATTATGGATGTTGAAACTAGAATTAATAGTTTATTTGAAAATTCCAATAAAAGTGAACTTGGTGACAGTAATGTTATTTTTTCTGGTTTGGATGATAAAAGGAAAGAACTTTTACATAACATTGTCGATGAGGTTAAAGAACGCTTAGAGGATGAAAAAGATGAAGAAGGTTATCATTCTATGTTATACCTTTATCATTGTTTACAGTCAATGGAAAGTATGCGAGAGCTTAAATTTATTTTAGCTTATGTATCTAAAGTTGGCGGATATACTAAACCATATGAATTTGTATACGATGAGACTGAACAATTTGTATTTGAAAGTATATTATTTTCTGCATTTAATTTGTATCATGCCGGAACTTCTAGTAAAACTAGGATAGCTGAGACTCATAAACGTTTTGTGGCACAGATTGAACATAAATTAGAAGATAAAATGAGTAGAACTTTGGAAATTAATTCTGCTAAAGTACAAGCTATGAAGGAACTAGGTTATACAGAGGTTAATGATGAAAATGTTGCAGAAATATTATATAAAATAGATGAAATTCAAGCTCGTAAAGCTCGTAATAATTAATCCGATAATATATGTTATGTTAACTTGTATATTAAAGTGGATGAGTAGTGTTTAAATTATGCTTTAAATACTACTCTTTTTTTATGTATTTTATTTGTGTATATAAATATGTTATTTATTTTATTATTTCTATTTTATTATTTCTATTTTATTATTATTTTAATATGATAATTATAAATATTAGTAATTTTGATATATTTTAATATATTGTTTTCTATATGTTAATTGTATATTATTATACATGTTTAAATTTATTATCATATTATTTCCTATTGTTCATTTTTTATTATACTAATATATTATTTTTTATATAAATTGATAATTTATATAATTATTTCAATTATTTATAAATTATATTCGATTTTTTTGATTAAATTATGTTTTAATATTTATTATATTTTTGATAAAATAGTATTTCTATTTTAATATTTAAAATTAAATATGTAGAGGTGTAAAGTTTTTTTATGAGTGTTTAAGATTTGTTTTTACAACTCCCCTACCCTTATTTTTCAAGGTTTTTCAGCTTAACAAGTGATTGACATACATTAATAATATACCAACTAAGAAACTGATGATTGTGGTCTTTTTTTCTTCATATTGTAAAGCTGCTGGAAGTAATTCAATTGCTGAAATATAAGTCATTATACCGGCAATAATGGCAAATAATGCCCCCATAATTGTGCTATTTATAATTGGTTTTAAAAATAAAAATGCAAGAATTGCTCCCAGTGGTTCTGACATACCGGATAAAAATGTTAAACCTAAGGCTTTCTGTTTATTTTTAGTGGCATAATATACTGGCATAGCAATACTAATTCCTTCTGGGATGTTATGCATGGCAATAGCTATAGTAATTGATATACCTAATTTGATATTAGTTTCTGATGATAAATAGGTAGCAATACCTTCTGGAATATTATGAATAATAATAGCTATCATGGTGAAAATGCCTAATTTATATAATTTATTATTTTCTAGTTTGTTTGGTAATATTTTATCGATAAAAAGAGGAATGGTAAGTCCAATTATAATAAATATGGTAATATTTAAAAAAATAGAGTTTTTATTATGATATTGAAACATGGTTAGGCTTTCAGGAATAAGATCAAATAATGATACACTTAACATTACTCCGGAAGCAAAGGCTAAAGAGTTTTTAATAAGTTTATTTTTATTACCTTTAAGATATATGAAAAGACCACCAATAAGAGTAGATAGTCCAGCTATAATACATAATAAAAAAGGAAGAATGTGTTTCATGACTCTCACCTATTTAAATGTATGAAAAAAAGTATGAATTTTGCATACTTTAAAATCCAAATATTTTTAAGATTAGTCCAGCAATGACACTTATCGAATATAAGATACCCACTATTTTAAGGTTTTCTTGGATGTTTTTGTTGGATTTAAATAAGATTAATAGTGCTACACCACTATTGGCTAAAAGACCGGCTAAGGCTGATGAAAATGGCAAAATATTAGAGATATATAATTCAGTTAAAATAATACTAGAGCCACAGTTTGGAATTAAACCAATTAATGCGGATATGAATGGTGTAAAGAAGTTGGTTTTATCAAATATATGTTTAATATTGTTTTCTCCTATATAATGAAATGCAGCATTTAAAATAAAGGTAATTATAAATATAAATATTAATGTTTTTAAAGTGTGTTTAATAGATGATAACAATATACCATGTTCACAGTCACAGTGTTCTTCTTCACAGATGTCAAAATGTTTTTTAGGATTTTCTTTTCTAATTATTAAATCAATAATAAATCCACATATAAAGCCAATAATTATTTTGATGGATACTAATAATAGTATACTGTTTAATGGGGCTTTTTCAGCAATTAATATTGGCAACATTTCATCACTAGTTGATAGATATATAGCTATTAGCGTTCCTAAACTAATGATTCTTGTAATATAAAGATTAGTTGCTAGAACAGAAAATCCACATTGTGGTAAGGCGCCTAAAAGACTTCCAATTAATGGTCCGAATTTACCGGCTTTTTTTATTGTTTTAGCGGTTTTATTAGAGAGTTTATGTTCAAAAAATTCAATAATTAAAAAAGCTATAAATAAGAATGGTAAGATTTTTAGGCAATCAAATATGGTATCTAGAATTATTTCTTGCATAATGTTTTCCCCATTCCCATTTGTTTAAGGTTTTGATTTATTTCACTATCTGTAACCATTATAAATTCAGCGGTTTTAAGTTTTACTTTTTCTTTGAAAAGTGTACTTATTAATAGTCCATGAGTTACAACAATAACTTTATTATAATCTAAATATTTAGATAATGCTTTGATGGCTCTTTCTTGGACATGATTTAAGGCTTCTGTTTTAAAACTACATATATAATTATGATTTTGTTTTTTTAATTCCCAATCATGTTTAGCGGTTCTAATTAATTCTAAGAACTCTTTTTCAGTATTATAATTATTAGATAAGTCAGGAATCCATTCGTGCAATAATGGTTCGACATTTATATCTAAATTGTGTTTTTGAGCAATAATACTAGCTGTTTGCATAGTTCTGGTATAGGGCGATGATATTAAAATATCGCTATTTTCAAATATTTTATTTTCAGCAGTTTTTTTAACGTCACTAATGCCTTTAGTAGTTAATGGCGCTAAGGCTAAACCAGTACCTTTAAAGCCTAATTTTACTACTTCGTCATAAGTTGGTTCACCATGTCTTACTAAAATAAATTTTGTCATATAAAACACCTCGCTTTAATATTATAACATTTTTTATTTACCATGAGGATGAAATTCTTCGTAATTTTTTTGTAATCTTTCGTTTGTAATATGGGTATATATTTGAGTGGTTGATATATCGCTATGACCTAGCAGCTCTTGAATACTTCTGAGGTCAGCACCATGTTTTAAAAGATGTGTGGCAAAAGAATGTCTTAAGGTATGCGGGGAAAATTGAGTTTTGATATTTTTTTCTTTGGCTATTTTTTGCAAGAGTTTGAAAAAACCTTGTCTAGTCATAGGATTACCATGATTATTTAAAAATAAATAGTTATTTTCGCCATGTTTAAATAAGTTTTGTCTGTGATATGTAATATAGTTATTTAAAGCGTCTACGGCATAATCGTCTAAAGGGACGATGCGTTCTTTGGATCCTTTACCAAATATTCTAACTGAAGCATTTTTTAAGTCAATATCATTTATGGTGAGATTTATTAATTCACTTACTCTAAGTCCGCTACTATACATGAGTTCTAACATAGCTTTATTACGGTAATCAAAATCGGTTTGAAGATTTATGTCTAATAAGTTGCTGACTTCTTCTTCGCTTAAAACTTTGGGAAGTGTTTTTGGTTTTTTAGGTGTAATTATTGTAGTTGTTGGATTATTTTTAGTATATTTATAAATTTCTAAAAATTTATAGAAACTTTTTAGTGTACTTATGGTTCTAGAAATACTAGATGGGCTTTCTTGTTTTGCTTGATTTTGGAGATATGTTTCGATGTTTTGTTTAGTTAGTTTAGTAAAATCTTGATTAATATTTTGATTTAGTTTGTTTAGATCATTAAGATAAGCCTCAACTGTGTTTTCACTATATTTTTTTTCATATCTTAAATAGTCAATAAATTCTTTAATTAATTTTTGGTTCATGTTATCACCTGTTTTTCTATATTTATTTTAACATATATTTAGTAATATATTTTGTATTTTTATAAAAATAAGTTATAATTGAATTATGTGGTAAAGGAGATTTAAAATGGAGAGTAATACGATTGTTAAAGTGAAGAATTACGGTCAGGAGCATGTTTTATCTATGGGTGATTTGTGTAAGATTCCTATAGATAATATTTATTTTTCTAAGTGTGATCAAGAACTTGATTTAATTAGCTATTATAAGAATAAAGAGGAAGAATTATTACAAGCTGAACCTAAGGCTTTAAAGTATTTATGCAGTATTGATAAGAGTAAAGGTATTACGTCTTTATGCGGGGCAAATGGAGTTTTGCAGGCACCTTTAATTATTCAATATATGGGAGATTTAATGTTTAGAGATTTAATTTCAGATACTGTTTTTTCTTTATATATGGAAGATGCAAATGTCAGTTGGTTTAAAAGTGTTTATGATATGGAAAGTTATAAGTTAAATTGTCAGTATTTGATGGAACACCCATTAGTTATCGATATTAAACATTTATCTTTATGTGATGATTATTATGGGACATTTGTGTGGTATGCGAAAAGTAATTTGTCTAGGAAAAAGCAAATTATTAGTTTATTAGAACTGGCAGAAAATAAAAATAAAAAATTATTACAAAAACAGTATGCACGAATATTGAATAATGTAAATAAAATATTGGAAGAACAACGATATTTTGAAGAGGCTTGTGATTTTATTAATGAAAGAAGATTTAATGCGCCTAAAGTGAAAACGTATGCGAGGTATATTAATGATAAAAGGAGACAGTAAGGTGATGATATGCGACCACTAGCAGATTTACTGAGACCTAGCAAATTAGATGATGTGGTAGGACAAAAACATTTGATTGGTCAAGGTAAGATTCTTTATAATTTAGTTAAACATGGTAGGATTTTTTCAATGATATTATATGGTCCATGTGGCACTGGAAAAACTACTTTAGCATATACTATAGTTAGTGAACTTAAATTAAATTATGAGTTTTTTAATGCGGTAATTAATAGTAAAAAGGATTTAGATTTAATTATTGAAAAAGCTAAAGCGAATGATGGTGTTGTTTTAATTGTCGATGAGATACATCGTTTAAATAAGGATAAACAGGATTTATTACTCCCCTATTTAGAAAATGGATTAATTATTTTAATTGGTTTAACTACAGCTAATCCGTATCATTCAATTAATCCAGCTATTAGGAGTAGATGCCAATTATTTGAGGTAAAAGCACTTAGTGATTCGGATATTGAAGAGGCATTGGAAAAATCTTGCAAGTATTTAGATAAAATTAAAATTGATAATACGGCAATTAATTATATCGCAAAACTTGCCAATGGTGATTTAAGATATGCTTATAATTTATTAGAAGTGGCATATTATGCTTCCGATGATTTTAGTATTTCTATGGAAGATATTAAAAAAATTAATAATAAACCAAGTTTATATATAGATAAAAACGATGATGGTTATTATGATGTAATTAGTGCTTTACAAAAATCAATTCGTGGTAGTGATGTTAATGCGGCTTTACATTATTTAGCTAGGTTACTAGTGGCAGAAGATTTAGATATTATTTTTAGAAGACTATCGGTAATAGCTTATGAAGATATTGGGCTAGCTAATCCGGCTATAGGTCCGAGGTTAGAAGCAGCAATTAAGGCGGCTGAACGAGTGGGATTACCAGAGGCTAGAATTCCGCTTGGTGAAATTGTAATTGATATGGCTTTATCACCAAAATCAAATACAGCTCATGTAGCTTTAGATAGTGCAATTAACGATGTACGTATGGGACATGTGGGTAAGGTACCTAACCATTTGAAGACTAATTCAAAGGATTATAAATATCCTCATAATTATAAGGGTAGTTATGTGAAACAACAATATTTACCAGATGAGTTGGTAGGAAGACGATATTTTAATCCAAAAATGAGTAGCAAATATGAGATTAATTTAAAAAACATTTACGACAAAATAAATAGGATGTAAATGTTTTTTATTTTAAGATAAAGAGTTCTAAGGCTAAATTTTTATTAATAGTACCGGTCTTGATACCTATATCAATATCGGCTAGATTATTAAGATATTTAAGTAAGGTTTGTGAAGTGTACTGACGAGAATTTTGGATGGCTAATTTAACTCTATATGGATGGATTTTAAGGATATTAGCAATGTCTTTTTCACTATAGCCTTTTTTTAATAGTTCTTTAGATTGATACATTATTCTAAATTGATTGGCTAAAATAACGATTATTTTGATTGGTTCTTCATTCATTTTTAGCATTTCATAATAAAGTTCTAGGGCTTTTTCCCGATCTTTTTTGACTATATAATCAATTAGTTTAAAAATATCTATTTCAATAATTTTAGTGGTTAAATTTAAAATATCTTCATCTTTAATATTTTTATCTTGATCTTTATATATTTTGATTTTATTGATTTCATTTTGGATAATCAGTGGGTTATGCCCTACTCTATTTAAAAATAGATTAATAGTTTGGGGAGCAATATTATAGTCTTTTAAAAGTTTTTTGACTAAATTGGCTGGATTAATGTCATCATTATATTCTTTGACTTGTCCAACTTTTTTGATGAGTTTGGTTATTTTTTTTCTAGCATCTAGTTTATCGGTATGGGCAATGAAAATTAAAGTCGCACTTGGGTTTATATGATTTAAGTATTCTTCTATTAAATCGCTATCTTTGGATGTGGAGGCTGTAAACATATTGGCATTGTCAATAATGATGGTTTTGTCTTCATTAAATAATGAAATTGTTTTAGCATCTTCAAGAGCGTCTTTTAATAAGTCATTATTTAAATCATATTTACTGATGTTCATTTTATCTTGATTTTTGGTTATTTTTTTTATTTCTTCATTGATTTGAAAATCTTTGGTTCCATATAAAAGATATACCATAAATATCACCTAATAATAGTATAACATAAAAACACCTGACGGTGTTTATTCGTTAAAAAATTCATCATTAGCTTTAGCAACTTCTTCAGCATGGCTAAGTGGTTTTTTATTTTTTTTAGAATGAGTTATTTGTATTTTTTCATATTTCTTGACACCAAAGATTAAAATGACAACAAAAGCTCCAGCAAAAACAGCTCCTAAAATGACTTGTAAGACGTTGGGCAATGATAAGACAATTGTTGTTTTATCAAATGTTAATCTTAATGTACCAGATAAAACAAATAAGGCAACTAAACCATATCCGGCATCTTTATTAAATGTAAGTTTTCCTAGTAAGTAGGCATTAGCAAAGGGAATCCAAGCCATAACAGTCGGATTGCCTGTTACTTTTTTATTAAATCTGTTTAGGAAAATAGCTAAAGCTGAGTAGCATACGATGATAATAATTATTATAATGGCTATAAAGAAATACAAAAATTCTGATGTTCCATTCATGTTTATTCCTCCCCTATTATTCTTTGGTTACTTTAACCTAATATTATTTTATCATAAATTGGAAATAAATAATATACTAAATTATTATTTTTTCGGAATTTCAAAGTAGAATGTCGATCCTTTAGTTGAACTTTCGACGCCATATTTATAGTTGTGATTTTGAAGAATATTTTTGACTATCGATAGTCCTAATCCGGTACCATAGTTATTACGTTTGTGCTTTTTGTCACTGTGATAGTATTTATCCCAAATATGTTTAAGATCTTCTTTTTTGATGCCTTTACCAGTATCTTTGATTTCTATTTTATAACATTGCTTGTTTTCTTTAATATTGATAAAGACTTTTTTATCAGCACCCGTATAGTTTATGGCATTGTTGATTAGGTTATATATGACTTGATAGATTCTTTTATAATCCGCATTTATAATGGTTTTGTCTGGATGAGTAAAAATAAATTGATATTTTTCTTGTTCTGATAAAATTTTAAAGCGTTTTATGACTTGATTAATGAGATCTATGAGGTCAATTTGTTCAATTTTTAAAACAGTGTTTCCGGATTCAGTGGCTGATAGGTCTAAAATATCATTGACAAGTAAAGTTAGACGGTCAGTTTCTTCGATTATGATGTTTAAATTTTCTTCTCTTTTTTCTTTGTTGTTATAAGTTAAATCTCGAACCATTTCGGCATAAGCCTTAATCATTGTTAATGGGGTTTTAAGATCGTGACTGACATTAGCCATAAGATCTCTTTTTAAACTTTCGGTTTTAGATAGTTCTTCTTTAGCATAATTTAACGAATCGGCTAGTTCGGCTATTTCATAGATATTACTACCGGCATTAAAATTGGCGGTAAAATTGCCATCGGCTAGTTTTTTGGCTTCATTACTGATTTTAGTAATGGGTTTAGATAATTTTTTAGAGATAAAATAACCAATAATTAATGATAAAATAAGCACAATAATTGTGGCAATAATAAACTGACTACTTAGTATTGTGATAGTAGAATCAAGTGGTTCAAGTGAGGCATTTATGAAGGCATATAAATCTTTGTCTAATTTTAAGGCATATATTAATGTTTCGTTTTGATATTGGCTATTGATAAGATTATAGTGCTGCTCTAAAAGTCCACTATTGATAAAGTCACGTTTTACTTTAAAATTACGATTACCAAATTCCATACATCCTTTATTGGATACAGTGGCAGCATAAATATCTGGTCCATATATTTCAATACAGATGTCTCTTTTTTGAGCGATATTTTCGATAACTTGTTTATTTAAAGTGAGGCTTTCTCGAAGTTCAGTGGCAGCTTTATCTAGTTCGTCAGTTTTATATGCCTTATAATAGCTTCCTAAGAAAATAATTTGAAAGAACCAAAGAAAACAGAGGATGAAAATAGAAAAGGCAATTAGGAAAAGCCAAATATTTATTTTCAGACTGTTTTTATTAGTGTTTTTAATATTATTTTTAATTTTATTTATGATTGCTTTTATTTTATTCATTTTCTTTGGTTACGAATTTATAACCCACTCCTCTAACAGTGGTTATAAGATTTCGGTATGGTCCTAGATTATTTCTTAGCATTTTGACATGAGTATCAATAGTACGATCGTCGCCAAAGAAGTCATAACCCCATATTTTATTTAATAGCTGATTTCGTGATAAGGCGATATTTTCGTTGGTTACAAAATAGCAAAGCAGTTCATATTCTTTTAAGGTTAATTTTACTTCTTTGCCGTTAATATATACAGCATGTCCTGGGTAATCAATTTTTAAGCCTTTATATTCATAGGTGTCGGGAATCATTTTACCACTTCGTTTTAAAATAGCTTTAATTCTAGCTAAAAGT
This sequence comes from uncultured Bacilli bacterium, assembly GCA_944358815.1. Classification (GTDB taxonomy): domain Bacteria; phylum Bacillota_I; class Bacilli_A; order RF39; family UBA660; genus Coprosoma. Next base: position 36,713 of record CALVRX010000026.1, read on the forward strand.
TCTTTAGGGCTAAAAGGTTTAGTTAGGTAGTCATCAGTACCTAAATCAAAGCCTTTCAATTTATCGTATTCTTCATTTCTAGCAGATAAAATGATGACGGGGATATTTTGGGTTTTCTTTATTTCTTCTAGAAAAGTCATGCCATCCATTTTAGGCATCATGATGTCAAGGACTATTAAATCTATTTTTTGATTTTGGATGATTTGCAAGGCTTCTATGCCATTTTCTGCTTCAACGGTTTCGTAGTTTTCTGTTTCGGCATAGGTTTTAATGACATCACGAATTAATTTTTCATCGTCGACAATTAATAAACGCATAACATCATCTCCATATATAATATATAACTTTTGTGTGAATTTTTTGTGAAAGAAAAAAAGCCTATGCAGCTTTTAATTGATTTTTTGTTTTACATAATACTTTAACTCTAACGGTTGGATGAAGAGCTTCTGATAATACTGTTTCATCACCTTTAATAAAACGCATGTTGCTATCTGTTGGAGTAAGATGAATTGGTTCCATTCTCTTAAGTTGATGATTTAAATGGTCAATTCCTTGTGTGTCTAAGTAAATATTAGCTAAATGAGTTAAACTAATAGTATTTTCTGCTATAAAGTCATTTAACTCTTTTCTTTGAATTTCATTTAAATTATCTAAGTTGGTTGCATATTCATACATTTGTCTAATACGCGTTAAGTCAGATGGATGATTTTCTTTGTTATATGTATTAAGTGCATTACGAAATTTCTTTAAATATTCTATTTTTTGCACGTTACCACTCCCTTTAAGTCAGATGTTATTAATTATATACTTTTTTTTACGTTTTGTCAACTTTTGTCAATATTTTAATTTTATTTTGTTTTGGTCTTGACATGTGTATTATTGTTTTGTTTATATTGATGACTACGGTGATATATTTTTAAGATTTTGTTTTTAATTTTTAGATAGTCTAGATAATTTTTTTGTTTTGAATTTAATAGCCAATCCATATCTACAATTATGTCGATGATTTCTTCTAAGGACATATATTTTAATAATTGACCTATTAGTTTAAAGATGTCGGCATTAAAATAATCTTCAATCATTTCTTCTTTATTGTCATAAAATTTTTCAATTAATAAAGATAGTTTTTGAAGATAAGGATAGTAATCATTTTTATTATGAAAGAATCTTTTATTTAATATTTCGGTATAGCCTTCGTTTAATCCTTCACCTAAAATGCCACCTTGTTTGAGAACGATTTTAAAACCAACGTTATTAAAGATGGGGTGTGAGGATGAGGCATGTAATAATTCATGATATAAGGTATCACTATTTTGTTTGTCATAAATATCTATTTGTTTATTGACTGAATTATAGGTGCCGGCTATTTTATTTTTTTGTGTGCTAGGGTGGTAATGAATGGTGATTTGCTTTGAGTTAATTAATAGGTGTCTAAGATTATCAATTTTAACATTTTTTAATAGTTCTGAGGCGAAAAGATATATTTCTGGTTCATCGTTTTTTAATTCTTCAACGGCATTTAATAAGATGTCTTGCTGGTTTTTAGTGAGATTGGCATATAATTTGGTATTTAAGTTGATATGTTTTAAATCTTCTAGGTTTTTATATAAAACTAATTTTTTTGCTTTGATTTCGTTTTGTTCTATTTTCTTTTGCTTGCGGCAATTTTTATAATTTGTATATATTTGTTTAATATAATACAGATTGATGAAAATATTTATACTAATTGTGATTACTATAATTATATTAGAAATAATCGTTGTCATGAAACATTCTCCTTTTGCCTTTATATTATACTATTTTGTTTTTTTTGTAAAGAAAACAGTAGGAATTATCCTACTGTTCAAATTGAGAGTTATATAAGTTAGCATAAAAACCGTTTTGTTGCATTAGCTGCTCATGATTACCCTGCTCGACAATGTTTCCGTCTTTCATGACTAAGATTAAGTCGGCATTTTTGATAGTTGATAGTCTATGGGCAATGATAAATGAAGTTTTGCCTTCAGTTAGTTTATCCATGGCTGATTGTACTAATTCTTCGGTTCTGGTATCGACATTTGATGTGGCTTCATCGAGAATTAGGAATGGAGATTCATGAATCATTCCTCTAGCAATTGTAAGTAATTGTCTTTGACCAGCAGAAACGCTTTCGTTATCGGATAATATTGTGTCATAACCTTTAGATAGGGTTCTGATGAAGTGATCTAAGCCTACTTCTTTACATACTTCTTTGACACGTTCATCGGAGATGTTTTGCTGGTTATAGATGATATTTTCTTTGATTGTGCCTTCAAATAACCAAGTATCTTGAAGCACCATAGTGAATAATTCGTGGATATTTTCTCTAGTTAATTCTTTTGTGGAAACGCCATCTATTTTAATATCACCGTCATTTATATCGTAGAATTTCATTAGAAGGTTAACCATAGTGGTTTTACCAGCTCCGGTTGGTCCGACTATAGCAACTTTTTGTCCAGGTTTGGCATGAGCAGTAAAGTCTTTAATTGTTGGTTTATCGTTTCCATCATATTTGAAGACAACGTTTTCAAAATCAATGTAGCCTTTAACGTCTTTTTTGTCTAGATGTTTAGTGATATTTTCTTGACTACTCATTTCTGGTTCATCGACAAAGTCGAATATTCTTTCACTAGCAGCAGCTGTAGACTGTAATGAGGTCATAGCTTGAGCGATTTGTGATAGAGGGTTAGTAAATAGTCTTACATAAGTCATAAAGGCAACAATGACACCAAATGATATTTGACCATTCATGGTAAGCATGGCACCAACGATACAAACAGCTACATAACCAAAGTTACCAATAAATGCCATAATTGGTTGCATTAATCCTGATAAGAATTGACTTTTTTTATTGCTTTGACAAACTTTGTTATTAAATTTTTCAAATTTTTGACTAGCTTCTTCTTTACCGTTATATGCTTTAACAACGTTTAATCCAGAGTATATTTCTTCGATATGACCATTTAGATTACCTAGTTCAGTTTGTCTTTGCATGAAGTATTTTTGTGATTTTTTAAGGATGACTGCCATACCGATAAAGCCAACTAAACTTGATACGATAGCTGTTATGGCTAAAATCCAATTGGTTATAAACATCATAATAATACTTCCTAAAAATAAGGTGATACTACTGACTAAAGATGCGAGTGATTGGTTCATTGATTGAGCAATCATATCAACATCGTTAGTAATTCTTGATAGAATATCTCCTATTTGATGTTTATCGAAGTATTTTAAAGGTAGTTTATTGATTTTAACAGATATTCTACTACGTAATTTGTTGGCAAATTTATTAGCCACATTGGTCATACAGATAGATTGAATATAAGTAAATATAGCACTAGCTAGATACATACAAACAAGTAGAAGTGTTATGCTTTTAATTTTTGACATATTCATGGTTGGTTCGATAACTGTTCTAATTGATTTTGGTAAAGTGTCTAGCTTTTTATATAATTGTTCTTCACCGATGTTTTTATCTAAAGTACTGATGGTTTTAATAAATTTATATTGATCTTGTGGGGTTATTTTTGTGCCATCAATAGTGATTTCTTGGAAGAAAATATTTTGCATGTTTTTAGATAAATTTATTTGTTTTAAATCTTTACCGGCTTTAATTAATGCGATTTTATCTTGAGTAGTTATAGTTGTACCCTTATATTCGCTATCGGTAAATATTTTTTCTAAAATATTATTTGGTAATTTTTGAAGGTTTGAAAAGGCTTCTGTTTGGTTTCCATCTTCAAATTGCGTTAATATTTCTTGAAATTGTCTTTTATTTTCAGCAGAAATATTATTATCTTGCATAATGCTTTCAATAGTTTCTTCTGACATATTTGGGCTTAATAGTTCTGGAAGTATTTTTTGCAATTGTTTTTCGTTTAAGTTTTTGGTTACTTCTTTAGTTAATGATTGCATGTTATCTTGATTGATAACAAGACCTGCAGATATTTCGTCGGTTAGGTCAGATAGTCTATTAGGAGCTAGTATTGAAAGTATTGATCCTAATATGGCTAAGGTAAAGGCGACTATTATAAGGGTTTTTAAAGTATTTAGTTCACTAAATAGTCTTTTAACAGCGCCTTTAAAATCTCTAGCTTTTTCATAGTTATTATTTCCTGGTCCATGATTTACTCTAGGCATTTTCTAACTCCTCCTTTGATAATTGTGATAAGGCGATTTGCTTATAGACATCACAAGTTTTTAATAATTCTTTATGAGTTCCCATACCGACACATTTACCACTATCTAAAACGACAATTTTATCAGCATTCATAATGGTACCAATTCTTTGAGCGACGATTAAACTAGTGGCATTTTTAGTATAATTTTTTAATTCTTTTCTTAAAACGGCATCAGTTTTATAGTCAAGTGCGGAGAATGAATCATCAAAGATATAAATTTCTGGGTCTCTGGCTATGGCTCTAGCAATAGCTAATCTTTGTTTTTGACCACCTGAGACATTGGTGCCGCCTTGCGCAATATGTGTTTCATATTTATCATCCATTTTTTCAATGAATTCATCAGCTTGAGCGACTTTAGCGGCTTCTTTTATTTTAGTTTCACTAGCTTTGGCTTTACCGTTATCACCATAACTAATGTTATAGTTAATAGTACCGGCAAACATGACAGCTTTTTGAGGAATATAACCAAGTTTATTGTTTAATGCTTCTGTTTTATATTCTTTAACGTTTACACCATCAATTAGGACTTCACCTTCAGTGGCATCATAGAATCTTGGAACTAAGTTAATTAAAGTTGATTTTCCAGATCCAGTAGATCCGATGAAGGCAATAGTTTCACCTTGATTTACTTTAAATGAAATGTTTTCTAAGACATATTCATCAGCATCAGGATATTTGAAGGAAACGTTTTTGAATTCAACTGTTCCTTTTTCTTTGGTATTACCATCGAATGTTCCTGGCAATATTTTTTGTTTAGTGTCTAAAACTTCATTAATTCTTTTAGCTGAAACTTCAGCTCTTGGAATAATCATGAAAATCATAGCAAGCATTAAGAATGACATAATGACTTGCATAGCATAGGAACTAAAGACAATCATATTACCAAATAAGCTAATTTTATCTGCTAAAACAGAGTTTTGAATTAAACCAGCACCAATAAAGTAGATTGATAAAGTTAAGCCATACATGATTAGATACATAACTGGCATCATAATGGCAAATTTCTTTTGGTTGAACAATTGTAAGTTGGTTAGTTTATCATTGACTTTATCAAATTTTTGTTCTTGGTATTTTTCGGCATTGAATGCTCTAACAACTCGAATACCGGTTAGGTTTTCTCTAGCTATGCCGTTAATTTTATCAATTAATTTTTGGACGATTTTAAATCTTGGAACAACAATAATCATCAATACGGTAATTACACCAAGCAAAATTAATACGGCAACTCCAGTTACGGCACTCCACTGCCATCCTTTATTTAAGATTTTAGTAATTGCCCAAATGGCAGTTATAGGAGCTTTAACTAGTAATTGTAATCCCATGGCAATTAACATTTCAATTTGCGTAACGTCGTTAGTGGTTCTGGTAATTAAGCTACTAGTTTGAAATGCTTTTATTTCTTCGGTGTCCAAGTTTTGAACTTTATCGAAGATTTGTTTTCTGGTGTTTTTAGAAAATTCTGAAGCAATATAGGCAGCAAAATATCCAGCACCAACGGCAAAAATTAAACTGCCTAAAGCGCAAAGAACCATGTAACCACCATTTCTAATGATGTCAGCCATTTTACTTCCTTCGGTTTGGACTAAGACTGTAATTTCTGACATATAATCTGGTATTTTTAGTTCTAGCCAAACTTGACCAACTATTAAAATTATACAAAATAAAGCAAATAACCATTCTTTTTTGGTTAAATTTTTAAGTAATTTTAACATATATCCACCCTTTCATTTTTTAAGTTTTCAGTCATTTTATTTATAACTTCGGAAAATATTTGCAAATCTTGATTACTGATGTTTTTTGTTATAGCTGTCTCTGCTCGATTTAATTTGTTTTTGACAATTTGAAAATTATCTTTGGCTGTTTGACTGATGATAATTTCTTTTTTTCTAGTATCATTTTGGTCTTGAATTCTCGAAATTAAGTTGTTTTTTTCCATGGTTTTCAAAATTTCTGATAAGGTTGCCCGGCGCAGATTTAAGGCGATGGCAATATCTTTTTGATATATTTTTTCCCCATTTTTGGAAATTATGTAGTGCAGGATCTGCATTTGTGCGGGAGTTGGTAATTTTTTTTTATCAACATCGGTTTCACAAATGTATCTAATAATTTCATGGTTTAAATTTTTGATTTGATAGGTTACTCTTTTTGTTTGCATTATTCACCTTCTTTTTACCTGCTAAAACATTTTAGTATATATTTTAAACATTGTCAATACCCTAACAAAATTATTTTACAGTATTTAAAAAGATAAGGCTGGCTTATCTAATTTTTAATATGATGATGGATTGATGGAGTATTTTTAGTAATTTTAGCAAATGTATATCCATTTTTTTTAGCATATTTAATTATAGGAATTAAGGCTTCGGTAGTTGTTTTTTTAGTGGAAGAATCGTGCATCAAAATTATATTAGTGCCATTATGTATTTTATTCACGACATTTTGATATATGACTTCTTTAGACAATTTTCCTGAAGCGTCTTTACTATCGATATTCCAATCGAAATAGTAGAAATTATTTTGGGTTAATTTATTTGTGATCCTAGTTATGATACCTTGATTATATTTTTTAGATACTGTATTAGATGAGCCACCTGGTAATCTAATGATACGGGGTTTATGACCGGTAATTTTAGATACTTGCATTCTAAGGGTATTTAAATCATTAAAGTAGTTTTGTTCAGAGGCATATATATAGTTATATTTATGAGTAGATGTGTGCAGGGCGACGGTGTGATTTTCAGCATACATTCTTTTGATGGAATTTGAGTATTTAAAAATTTGGTTTGAGGTTACAAAGAAGGTGGCTGGAATATTTTCTTGTTTTAAAATGTCTAATATGGTATCAGTTAAATAACTCGGTCCATCGTCAAAGGTTAAGTATATGGTTTTGTTTGAAATAATTGAGGGATTTATGTTTTGTATTTTTATTTTTTTAGGTTCATAGTAATTTATTTTGCCAGTAAAGACTGTTAATGGTTTTATTTCTTTAAATTTTGGCTTTTTGGTATTTAATTTTATTAGGTAATTTGAAAAAAGGATGATATTAATAAGTAAACATATAATGATAATGATTGGCAATTTATATTTTAGGATAAAATCTTTGATATGATACTGCATACTCTCACCTTTCGTTTTATTATACCTTAAAATACAGGATGTTTTAAAGTATTTTACGAAAAAAAGGGATTAATTCCCTTTAGTTTTTTTACAAATGATATTTCTATCTTCAATAAGAGTTAGTATTTCATCGATTTGTTTTTGTTTATTTTCATTATTTATCTGTTTTAATTTATCTAGTATTTCTTCTTCTATTTTTTGAGTGTGCGCATTAGATATAGGGTCTGAGTATTTAATAGCTTCTAATAGGTCGTTATCATTAATTTTTTTAGCAATTTCTAGGGCTTTATCGATGAATTTTTGAATGTTATTTACTTGTTTATCGTAGTTATATAGTCTATTTTTTACCGAATATAGGGCGATGAATAAAGCTAAATAAATAATAGTTATAATAATACTTAAAAGTGGCAATTTTGAAATATCTGAGTAAGCTAAAATATTTATTATAAGAAGATATATAACTGATAGAACATATAAAAATGCAATATAAACTGTTTTATCCTTATTTTTCTTTCTATTTAAAATAAAACATGAAATAAGAGCAATTATTAAAGCAGCTAATTCAATTATTAAAACTAGATAAAAATAGTTATTTAAGTTTTCATTTATAATTGAATTTATTTTAATGACAGTTATTGGTACATATACTATGTGTGGCATATCCTTTAATTTCATGGATATGGTGGTTACAGGTTTGTTATTTATTTTTTCTGGAATAACAATATTACCGCTCGGTCCATTATAATCAGTGATTTCTATTTCATTATTGTTTTCGTTATAGCTGAAATATTCTGGGTTGGTTTCAGTTATATTGGCAATTTCACTATCAGAAATATTTTTATAAGTAAAGTTATTTTCATTGGCATAGTTTTCGGCATAGTTATTGTTATGTGATTGAATTTGTGTTTCAAAGTTGTTATAAGGTTTTTGAACATATGTTAAAATGATGAAACAGGCACTTATTAATATAAGGATTACGGGAATGATTTTTTTCATTTTATTTTACTCTCCTTCCACATTTTGGACAAAAAATGGTATCTTTATCAATTTTTGTATGACAATTTGGACATGTTAGTTCGGTATTTAGATTAGTTCCACACTTTTTACAAAAGTTATGATCTGATGAGTTTTGAGTACCACATTTTGGGCATGTTTTTAAATTAGTGTCCATATTTGCAAAGACACCTTGAACGTTAGTTCCTACTTTATCGCCTAAAGATGTCCCAATACCACTCATTATACCTAGGCCAACACCAACATTGGCTAATTCCCCTACTCCTTCATTAGCTGCCATTTTTTCGCCAACATCATATGATCTTTCTTCTTGGTATGAATAGCCTTCTTGCGCACGAGAAGTGGCTTCGGCTTTGGATTCAATGATTTTTTGTTGGGCTTTTGTTTCCTCATCAATAAGAGCAACCTTTTGTCTTAATTCAGCTTGGGCTACAGAGACAGTTTGTTTAAAGTATAGTTCTTTGAATTCTTGATATTGTTTATCTTCTTCAGGTTTTAATATAGTTGTTAAAAAGAATTTATTTAGTTTAATACCATATTCAGCAAAGTCTTTTTCTAAAAGTTTTTGGAGAGTTTTGCTGAAATCTTCTAAGTATTTATCAATTTCAAAAATACATATTTTATTTTCAGAGATGATATTTGCCATATAGCTTTTAACTTTAGTTAAGACGCATGATTGGAAAAAGTCATCAATAGTTTCGTTATCAATTGTTTTTTTGATTCCAACTAGTTTTATTAATAATTTTCTTGAGTCTTCAACGATAAAACGCATTTCACCGCAAGCACCGATTTTAATAGGAAAATTATATTTTGGATCTAAAAATTCAAGTTTACTGCTTGTTCCCCATTTACTGTTTTTTTCAGTTTTATCGATGAAATACACTTCGCAGGTGAATGGACTTCTAAATCCAGTTGGAATTTTTAGAAATGTTTTTAGAAGCGGGATGTTATTAGTAGTTAAAGTATATTTACCTGGTCCGAACAAGTCTAGAGCTTTTCCATTAGAAAAGAAAAGGGCTTCCTGTGATTCATGGACAATTAACTGTGACATGGTATTGAAATTGGTTTTGGGATATTTCCAGACGAGGTTATCATCTGCTTTTACTTTTTTTATTACTTCGAATATTGCCATTATATTACCTCCTTTAGTTATTGGCATTTTTGGGAATATAGCTTATGTATTCATAGTTTCCACCTGAATATATATAGCCGGTTATATCATTTGTGTATTGTATTTTATACCAAGCTCCTGAGAAGTTAGGGCATTTGACTTCTTTTGAACAATTGATGGTTTCTAGGACGGTATAATACTGTCCTTCTTTGGCCTGTCCAATTCTTTCACTTTTATTACTTGGCTTTTGTCTAATATTTATATAATTATTTATGATTTGGATTTGATCCATATTTTCATTTCTTTGATTTAGAATTTCATCTGGTTTAATTATAATCGCACTAATTATTAAAAATAATGCTAATAAAGCTCCAACGATATAAACAATTATTTTGGTGGGTTTAGTTTTTTCAAGTTTTTGTTTTTCGGCTTCATTATATTTTTGGATTTCTTCGGCATAACTTTTTGGAACTTTTTGAACAATAGTTTTTATTTCCCATTTCGACTTTAAGAATAATAATAGTATAGTTCCAAGATAAACACCAATAATAGCTTTACTAAATATTAGGTTATATTTATTATAAATATAAACTGAAAAAATAATAAACATAATCATATTTAAAATATATATGTATTTCGATATTTTTTGATTTTTGCGATTAGTTATACCTAAAATGAAAGCAACTAAATATAAAATAGCAGTAATACCAAATACTAAAATAACATTATTTATTAATTGTGATGATGTACTTAAAATATTTGAAACAAAAAAACGTTGAGATATCAAAATAATATAGAAAGCAGCAATGAAAAGTGATATCATTAAATTTATTACTATATAATATTTTGGACATTTATCTTTATATATTTTTACAGGTATGCCAGCTTTTTCTAATTCAGCTTGTCGTTTCTTTTCAGCTTCTTCTTCTTTTAGAATTTCTTTGACTTGCGATAATAGGTCATCAGATATTTGTTTATTTTGGGAATTTTTTGGAAGTAGTTTAGTAATTCCTCTAACTAGGTCTTGAATAGCACCTATTTTATTTAGATCTTGACCTTGAAGAAGGGAAAATTCATCTGGAAGGTCACTAGCGCTCATGCCATAAAAACAGGGAATTAATGTTTTGGTTTGATCTTTTTTTATTATATCTATATATCTATTCCATTCGTTTTTTACCCAAGGTGAGTTCATGTTGTTTTTAGATGTTCCAACAACAAGCATTATTTTCGCACTATTTAAGGCACTAAAGATATATGGCTCATATTCTGATCCAATTTTATCTTCTAGAGTAATTCTTGAGAAGAAGACGTTATAGTTTAATTTAGTAAGTTCGTTATATATTTCTTGAGCTAGAACAGAATCTTTTGTCCTACCGCCATTTTTTTCATCTGTTTCTTTATAGCATATAAATATGTCATACGGTTTTTCATTTTCTGAGATGGTTAAAATTTCTTTTTGAAGTCTATTTATTTCTTTGGCTTCATTTTTATATAGTTTTAAGGTGTCACCATAGGCTTTATTTATTATATATTTATATTCTTCGGTAGCTAGTATTGATTCATGACTGGCTTTATGACATGTTGGAATTTTTTTACCTGTGTTTGGATCATCGACATATTCGACGCCATATTTACAAAGGAGTATGCCCCATTTAGCTTCAATTTGAGTGTTATCTAAACTTAATATTGATTCATATAGTCCTTGCGCTTTATCAAACTCATTGGACTGTCTAAGTTCGCTAGCTCTATTATAAAGGTTTAATATTTTTTCATTATCAGTATTTGGCAGGGTCATTACGCTTTTACAGTAGAGGCATTTACCAGTGTTTGTGCCTTTTATTATCTGTATGTCTCCCCCACACATTTTACACTTAAATGTCATTTAAAACACACTCCTATTTCTTATATTTAATTTTACCATAGCAAGTTTTTAAAAGCAATTAAATTGAAATTTTTGTGAAAAAAAGTCCTTTTTTAGGACTTGTTTGATTTTTTCAATAGTTTAATATATTCGTTATCATTACCACTGTAAACGTAACCAGTAATACCAGTATTGGTTTTTATTTTATACCAATATGAGCCGTATTCTTTTTCTTTATCTAATATGGTATATATTTCGCCTTCTTTTACTTGACCTAATACTGTATCTGAGATATTAGGGTACTGTCTAATTCTGATAAAATCATTTGTTATTTGAATTTGGTCTTTTGATGTATCGCGATTATTTTGCTGAGGAGTTGTTATACTAATAAGGATATTTATACCAATAAATAATATGGTTATAATAATAATTATAATACTGATGAATTTTTTTTGCTGTTTTTCTTTAGTTTTAAAGTTTTCTTTAATATTTTTATTTTTCTTTAGCTGTATATCTTTTTCTTCGGCAGTCATTATGGACTTGCTACTAGCATTTAAAGTCCAAGTCGGATTTATATAGAAAGATATTATTTCAACTATTGTAATTATTAGTGCAAGAACCATAGTAAAATAGTTAGTGGTCAACATATTTACAGCAAATAAATATTCTTTATTTATAAGATTAGTAAAAACACCTGATAGAAAACTGGTAAAATATATAATTAAGATACATATTGATAATGTGCATATGATATTTTTATATTTATAGGTTTTTCTTTTAAGTGAAAAGACATAATATAGTATAAAGAATAAGGCTGATAAAAGAATTGGTATGATATTACTTGGTTTTAAGTCACTTCTGTCAATAATAAATATTAGAAAAAGGAAGTAGCACCAAATGATGGCTAAAAGACCAAGCGTTTGAATTATATAATACCAAGTCGGAAGTTTATCTTTTAAAATGGTGACTTCATATTTACCATTACCTAAGTTTTTAGATTCGTCTAAGATATTTTGAACTTTAGCGATGGTTTCTTTATCTATGCCTTCGATATTATCGGTTTTAGCTTCGGTGATTATTTTTTTAATACCTCTAATTAAGTCTTGCATGGCACCTACTTTATCCATAGACTGGGCTTGAAGCATGGCGAATTCTTCTGGAAGTTTATAGGCATCTATTTTACTATAGACGGGAATTAAGACTTTAGATTTATCTTTTTTAGACATTTCCAAAAATCTGCTCCATTCGTTTTTGACCCATATGGCATTGAAATTTTCTTCACTGGTTCCAACTACAAGCATTACTTTAGCTGATTTTAAAGCTGAATAGATATATGGTTCATATTCTTTTCCTAGTTTATCTTCTAGGGTTATTTTGGCGAAAAATACTTTATAACCTTGGTCTATTAGTTTATCATAAATATCTTCGGCGATGACTGAATCATGTGTTCTACTCCCTTTACTATCTGTTTCTTTATAACATATAAAAATATCATATGGTTTTTCTTTTGATGATATAGCTAGGATGTTTTTTTGTATTTCATCTATTTGTTTAGCTTCTTTTTCATAAAGTTTTAAGGCTTCACCATAAGAATGTTTTTTGATGAATTTATAGTCTGGATCTAATAAGATTGAATAGTTATTTGTTCTATGGCATGTTGGAATTTTGGTTTTAGTTTTTGGATCATCGACGTATTCGACGCCATATTTACAAAGAAGTATACCCCAGTGGGCTTCTGTTTCATCATTATTTATTTTAAGTATAGTTTCATATATATCTTTAGCCTTATCAAATTCACTATTTAATCTTAGGTCATTAGCTCTATTATAAAGGTTTAATATTTTTTCATTATCAATATTCGGCAGGGTCATTACGCTTTTACAGTAGAGACATTTACCGGTATTTGTGCCTTTTATAGGTTCAATATCTCCTCCACACATTTTACATTTAAATGTCATTTAAAACACACTCCTATTTCTTCTATTTAATTTTATCATAACTAGTTTTTAAAAGCAATTAAATTGAAATTTTTGTGAAATTACTTTTTTATATGAAAAAAAGAAATCTTAAGCGATTTCTTTAGTTATTGACTTTATGGGTTACCATAGGTGTTTGCATGGTTATTTTTTCAAAGGTATAGCCATTATTTTTACCATATTTGATTATATTATTGAGAGCATCTCTAGTTTGTGGTTTGACATCGTGCATTAGGACTATGTTGGAACGATTTTTACTAAGACCTTTTATGACGTTATTATAAACGGTTGTAGAATTTCTTGCACCACCGGCATCATCTGAATCGACGTTCCAATCGAAGTAATGATAGCCTTTACTGACGACATCTTTGGTTAATACGCTCATAATGCCTTTGGAATATTTTTTAGAGACAGTATTTGAAGAACCACCTGGGAATCTAATTATTTTAGTTTCAGTACCGGTTAGTTTTTTTACTCTATTTTGAATTTGGGCTAAATCATTATAATAGTTATCTACTGATTTGTATACTGTTTCGTAATTATGAGTAAATGTATGAAGAGCAATGGCATGTCCTTCTTGATATTCTCTTTGAATTAGGCTATCAGGACCTTTACCAGTAACAAAGAATGTGGCTTTGACATTATTTTGCTTTAGTATATCTAAAATGACGTTAGTTGTTCCTTCATTTGGACCATCATCAAAAGTTAAGTAAATAACACCTTTTTTACTGGGCTTTGGATTATTTGAGTTATTTACTACTGGTTTATTTATAACTTTAATGGTTCTAATAACTGAAAAAGTATTACCACTTAAGTCTTTAACAGTATAAGTTATTTTATAGGTGCCGGCTTTTTTGGTATTTACCTTGCCATTTACGATGACATTACTATTAAGGTTATTATCACAGTTATCTGATACAGTGTATCCTGGTTCTTGCCAGGTAGAGTTAGTATAAATGGTTTGATTTTGACTGCCTTTTAAGGTTATTGTGGGGTTTATTTTATCTTCTTTAGTGATGGTTCTAGTGATGGTAGTTTTATTGTTTGAGGAGTCTTGAACAGAGTAAGTGATAATATTATTTTGGGTGTTTAATTTGACTTTGTTTGTGATGTCACCATCATAGTTATCAGTAGCTTTATAACCTTCTTCTTTATATTCGGCATTTGGACAGATGGTGATATTTTGACTACCATTTAAGGTAATTTCAGGTTTTTCCTTATCGACGATAGTTACTTTTCTTGTTTTTTCAAAGGTAATTCCGAAAATTTTTATTTGATAAATTATATCATAGGTACCTAGTTTTTTAGGATTTATTTTATTGTTTATTTTTACTTTTTCAGTATAATTATGACCAAATTTAGTTATTGTGACACCTGGATCTTGGAATTTAGTGCCGTATTTTAAGGTAATGTTTCCTTTATTTAAGGTAAATTTAGGGGGATAAAATAAGCAAAATAACAAACTAATTAATAAAATTACAATTATTATAATACTAATTACATACTTCTTTTTCATAGTTACCTCTATTTATTTTGGTATTCTAGTGCTTCTTTTAAGGAATATTTACAGCCACAATAGTGCTGGCGATAAAGGTTGTATTGTTTGGCTAGTTCGTTGCTTCTTTTATAACCTTCTTTTTTCTTAAAGTCAGAATACAAATATTTAACATTATATTTTTTTGATAATACTTCACCAATTTTATTTAGTCTTTGACTATCTTTATAAGGGCTTACTGATAATGTAGTGGTAAAGTAATCAAATTTACATTTTTGGGCTATTTTGGCGGTTGTTTCTAGTCTAAGATAAAAACATTTAGTGCATCTTTGTCCACCTTCTTTTTCGTTTTCTAATCCTTCTGCGATAGCTTTAAAATCACTACTATGGTAGCCAATTTCTAGCAATTTGACTTTAATATTCATTTTTTGAATAATTTCATTTTGAACTTCTAGTCTTTTTAAGTATTCTTTTTTAGGGTAAATATTGGGATTATAATACAGGACTGTAATATCAAAAAAAGGATAAAGCCGTTCTAATACAGAACTACTACAAACACCACAGCATGCGTGCAGAAGTAGTCTAGGCTTTCCTTTTAAATTATTGATTATGTCTTCCATGATTAAGTTATAGTTAGTTTTCATTTTATATCACCTTGTATCAAGAATATTATATCATATTTATTTCACAATTAAAACATCGCCTGTCATTTCTTTTGGGATTGTTATTTGCATGATACTTAATATAGTTGGAGCAATATCAGCTAATTTTCCTTTTTTAAGTTGGATGTTTTCTTTAGTGATTAAAAATGGTACTGGACTGGTGGAATGTGATGTGATGATATTATTTTCATCATACATAAAGTCACAGTTACCATGATCAGCTGTTATTAATAAAAGACCGTTTAATTCCTTGATTTTTTGATATATTCTTCCAATACACTTATCGACGGCTTCTAGAGCTTTGACGGTGGCATTAAAGTTACCAGTATGACCGACCATATCTCCATTAGCAAAGTTTAAAATAATAACATCGTAGTTTGGCATTTTAGGTAGTAATGTATCTGTGATTTCATAGGCGCTCATTTCTGGTTTTAAGTCATACGTAGCAACTTTTGGTGATGGGACTAGGATTTGGTCACATCCAATTAATTTATCGTTATTTTCGCCATCAAAGAAATATGTGACGTGGGCATATTTTTCGGTTTCGGCAATTCTTAATTGCTTGAGATAGTTTTTTTCTAATATTTTTCCTAAATAGTTAGTGATACAAGGATGGGTAAATAAATTTGTACAGACAACGTTTTTATCAACTGGCATCATAGTAACTAGTTTTAGATTTGGAATAAATGATCTTGTAAATTCATGAAAATCAGGATTAGTTAAGGCAGTAAAAAGTTCTCTTAGGCGATCTGGTCTAAAATTAAATACTAAAATGCCATCATTTTCTTTAATAATACCATTACAGGCAGAAAACGGTTTAATAAATTCATCGGTAATGTTATTTTTATAGCTGTTTTTTATTTTGGTTTCGACGTTATATGTTTTGGTTTGAGTTGTCATTTCTTTATAGGCTTTTTGGATTCTATCCCATCTATTATCTCTATCCATAGCATAATATCTACCAGAGATTGTGGCTATTTGACCAACACCGGTAGTTTTTATTTTATCTTCTAGAATTTTAATGAATTTTAATGATTCGTGAGGTTTTGTATCACGTCCATCAGTGAAGATGTGGTAATACACATTGATATTTTCATCTTTTAAAATATCGATAAGCCCTAACAAATGGTTAATATGAGAGTGAATTCCACCATCGCTTAATAGACCACATATATGAAGATCAGATTTATATTTTTTGACGTGTTTAATTAAGTTTTTATATTCTTTATTTTTTTTAATTTGGTTTGTTTCTAATGCTTCTGTAATAATATCTAGTGATTGTTTAGGAACACGACCTGTTCCAATATTCATGTGTCCGACTTCACTATTTCCCATTTGTCCTTCTGGAAGTCCAACATATGGTCCACTTGCTTCTAGGATGGTGTGGGGATATTTACTAAATAAAAAGTCTAAGTTTGGCGTTTTAGCAGCGTTTAGAGCGTTGCCTTCCTGATTTTGTCTAATGCCTACTCCATCTAAAATACATAGTAATAATGGTTTCATTTTAACAGCTCCTTTTTAGTTACATATATATTTGAATTAAAGTATTTAAGTTTACTTGTAAAAGCAGTAATATAGTTGCTCCAGCAGCTAAAAATGGTCCAAAAGGAATAACGTTATTCTTTTTTTTGTGCATGATGATTAAGGCTACTGGTAAACCAATAATAGAACCGACAAAGATAGCTAATATAGCGACCGGGTATGTTAAAACCATACCAAAAATAAATAACAGTTTAATATCTCCGCCACCCATAGATTCTTTTTTGAAGAGAAAATCGCCAAATTTTTTTAACAAATACATGGTAATAAAGGCAAGAACTCCATTTAAAATAGCAAATAAGGCTTGTTCAATACCATTTATTAGTAATATTTCTATAAATAAAAGAATGGCAAATGTTAATAAAACTCCATCGGATATGATTAAATAATGGTAATCACTGACAACAATGATAATCATTAATGAGACAAAGGTTAAGGCAATAATCAACTGTGGCGTTAATCCAAATGATATATAGCATAAAACGAACAAAATTCCAGTTAGTGTTTCAAAGATTGGGTAAAACAAGGATATTTTTTGATGACAATGTTTACATTTGCCGCCTTGAAATACATAGGATAGGATTGGAATTAGTTCAAAAAATGTCAATTTATGATTACAATTTGTACAATGACTAGGTGGAAAGACTATAGATTCTCCTTTGGGTAATCTATAGCCTACTACATTGTAAAAGGAACCAAAAATAGTTCCCATTACGAATAAAAATATACCAATTGCTACTTCCATAATATCACCTTTATGCTTGAATTTGACTATACATTGAGAACATTGGTACAACGATTGATAGAACAATTATACCAACCATGACAGTTAATAGGATAATTAACGCTGGTTCAATGAATGTCTTAATACGTGTTACTGAGTTTTTATGTAAATCTTGATAATATAATGCAATTTTATTCATCATTTCAGGAAGTTGTCCTGTTCTTTCACCGGTTAAAATCATTTCATATGCTGGGATTGGGAATGCCCATTGGTCTTTAAAGGCTTCTGATATTGATTTACCTTGAGATATATTATTAATAGCATCGTAAATTAGTGAACGATATATTTCATTATTAGTTACTTTATCAAGTATTTCCATACTATCTGTTATATATACGTTATGTGATAGTAATGATGCAAATGTTTTAGAGAATGTGGTAACTTCTTTATAGATTATAACATCACCAAATACTGGCAAGTGCATTAATAACCATTGAACGGTTCTTCTAAATGATTTAACATTTTTATATAAATAAATGCAAAGAATTAAAATTATAACAACAAATAGGCCAATATATATTATGTATTTTTGTAAGAATTCACTTAAGCCTAGGACAGCTAGGGTAATGCCTGGTATTTCTGCATCATCCATAGTGTTATAAATTTCGACAAATTTTGGAACAACATATAGCATTATAAATGTTCCAACACCTACTGCGATTACAAAGATAATAGCTGGGTAAAGCATAGCAGTTACCATAGCTTTTCTAGTTGCTTCAATTTCTGAGAAATATTCTTCCATATCATCTAATGTTTCTGGTAATTCACCAGTCATTTCAGCAGTTTTGACCATATTAATTAAGATGTTTGGAAAAGCGTTTCCTTGTTTGGCTAAGGCTTCACTAAAACTTTTACCGGTTGTCAAATCATAGTTTAAAGTTGACAAAATTCTTTTATATTTTTTACTTTTAAATTGTTTTGATAATATATTTATAGCTTCAGCTAATGGCATACCAACTTTTAGGTATGTTGATACTTGTGCTAAGAAGAAGATTAAATCTTTTGTTTTAAATTTATCATGTGCTCCGCCAACACTTCCATACATGGAATTAATCCATCTATTTGTTCTGATGCTATATACTATATTGTCTTGACTTTTTAAGTAAGAGTGAACTTCTACTAATGAATAAGCAGAAAAATAGCCTTTTACTACTCTTCCTTCTGGAGTTCTAATAATATATTCATAAGTTTGTTTTTCTTTGGATTTTTCGGCTTCTGGACCATCGTAATTAATCGTCATTTCTTCAGCATTACGATATTTCTTTTGTAAGGCATTGCCTCCAAATACGTTTTTTAATTTGTCAGAAAATGATAATACGTCATTTCCAAAGCGATCTAATTTTTCACCAGCAGTTTTATTTTCTAGTTTTGAACTATCTTGTATATAATCATTTAGTCGTTTTTGTACTTTCTTTTCTTGAGTATTTTGCATTTTTTGTCTTGCAGCTTCTTCTTGTCTTTTCTTTAGGGCTTTTTGTTTTTCTTGTTGCGCTAATAAAACGTCTGTCTTTTTATATATTTCATCATTTTTTTTAGCTTCCATGGTTGTTTTGCTCTTTTTATCTTTAGTAAATAGCTTAGCTATCATAGACGGAAATGCAATAATACCTAAGAATACATATTTAATAAATGAAAAAATTGATTTTAAAACTACTAAAAATCCTTTATATACATATATAAATGGTGAAAGAACTGTTTTCATTTTGACACCTTCCTATTCTCATACACTAAATTTATTATAACATATTATGTTTTAAAATAAAACTTTTTTTTCTTAAAACATATAATATTTTAGAAGGGGGCATAAATCATGAATTATTATAATCCGTATTATTATGTCATGCCATCGGTCAATTCTGGTTTGGGCAGAGGTTTATTTAGCAATACTTTAAGACATGGTATTAATTGGTCTTCTATTTTAAATGGCGCACAAAGGACGTTAAATTTGGTAAATCAGGCTATTCCTTTAGTAAAACAGGCAGCTCCTATGATGAGAAATGCTAAAACCATGTTTAAAGTTATGAATGAATTTAAAAAAGTAGAAACTCCAAATACAAATGTGTCAAATAGTGTTAACAAAAACGTTAATAATGAAATTATAAATAATGAAAATGCCCAAATTGTTTCTAGTAATGGACCTACTTTTTTTGCATAAAAACGTTAGTGAAATCTAACGTTTTTAATTTATTAATTTATAGTATATGGATCGGACTGAGTTCCACTGCCGGATAGTGTTAAATCAGATGATAGATAGAGAGCTGGACGGACACCAGCAGAATTATTAACAAGAATTCTATGTAAACTGCCATTGCTTGGGATATAATACATATAATTAGAATTTCCGTACGTATCTGATAAGGTCCACCAGGAAGTATTTGAATTATCCATCCAAGTTGAATTAATACAAGATTGATAATTTGTATCATATACATTTAATGACCCACAATTAGTTGTATTTGAATTTGTTCTAAAATATTCACTTAATATTGGTAAGGCTATTTGGCCAGACCATATTTCTTGATTTTCATAACTTATTTGTGTGGCAAGAAATACGGTATCTCAATATGAGACAGAAACTATACAGCCAACTTTTGAGACAATTGAAAAGATTGCGAATGAATGTGGTTATAAAATTTTTTTTGAAAGTATTGATGGTAAGGATAGATTTGAGAGTAAGGACATTTCGAGAAAAGAGGTATAAAAAAATAACGCTACTTTGAACGTTATTTTATTTTTCAATTTTTTCATATTTTTCTAAGTATTCTTCATATGTCATTTGTTTATCTATATAGGTGCCATCTTCTTTTATTAAGATTAATCTATTCGCTAGGGTATTTATTAATTCAGTATCATAAGTGGCAAAAACAATAGGTCCATCAAATTTTTCAAGTCCATTATTTAAAGCGGTTATGGATTCAATATCAAGATGATTAGTTGGTTCATCTAGTAGTAAAACATTACCTTTATTTAACATCATTTTGGCAAACATACATCTTACTTTTTCACCACCAGATAAAACATTGACTTTTTTTAGAGCTTCATCAGCAGAAAATAGCATACGTCCTAAAAAGCCCCTTACAAAAGAATCTTCTTTATTATCGGAAAATTTTCTTAGCCATTCAACCAGGTTTTCATCTGTTTCAAAATATTTATCATGATTTTTTGGAAAATATGAAGTTATGACAGTTGTACCTACTTTAATTTCTCCACTATCAGGCTTTTTTTCACCTGCTAGGATTTGAAGAAGAGTTGTTTTAGCTAATTCATTTTCACCGATAAGGGCGATTTTATCGTCTTTTTTAATATTTAAAGTGAAATTTTTTAATATTGGTTTATCATTGATACTGATATTTATTTTACTTAGAGTAATGATTTCTTTGCCAAGTCTTCGTTCATAATCAAAATTAATATATGGATATTTTCTAGAAGATGGTTTTAGTTCATCTAAAGTAATTTTTTCTAGTAATTTTTTTCTAGATGTGGCTTGTTTGGATTTAGAGGCGTTGGCTGAAAATCTAGCTATAAATGATTGAAGTTCTTTTATTTTTTCTTCTTTCTTTTTATTAGCATCTTTGATTTGTTTTTGCATGAGTTCATTTGATTGATACCAGAAGTCATAATTACCAATAGTTATTTGGATTCTTTCACGGTCAATATCTACCATGTGAGTACATACAGTATTTAAAAAATGCCGATCATGAGAAACTAATATAATAGTACCTTTATAATCTTGCAAGAAATTTTCTAACCATATTTTACTTTGAATGTCTAATCCGTTGGTAGGCTCATCTAATAATAAAATATCTGGATTACCAAAAAGAGCTTGAGCAAGTAAGACTTTGACTTTATCTTTATCTTTTAGGTTTGCCATTTTCTGTTCGAAAAGGTCGTTACTAATACCTAAAGCAGATAGTAATATAGAGGCATCACTTTCAGCTTGCCAGCCATTTAGGGCTTCAAATTCAGCTTCTAACTCCCCTACTTTAATGCCATCTTCGTCAGTAAAATCTGGTTTCATATATAAGGCTTCTTTTTCTTTCATGATTTTATACAAACGTTCATTGCCCATGATAACGGTGTCTAAAACAGTATAATCATTATACAAGTTATGATTTTGTTTTAAGTAAGAAATTCTTTCGCCTTTATCTTTAATAATTTCACCAGTAGTACTTTCTATTTGACCAGTTAATATTTTTAGTAAAGTTGATTTACCGGCACCATTAGC
>CALVRX010000027.1 GCA_944358815.1 uncultured Bacilli bacterium
GTACTAATTTCTTAATTAACACTAACGATTATATCACAAAATCGTAGTAATTACAATGCTTTTGTCAACTGATAACTCTTGATAGACCAAACGCTTAGAAGGGCGTTGCTCTATCCAGCTGAGCTACGGAGACAACTCAGACAACAAAACAATTATACTATATCTTTACAAAAAATTCAAGAAATTTATATAAAAAATATACAAATATTCTTAAATTATCATAAATTCATGTATAATATATCTAGAATAGGGGAGAAAAACATGAATGATACAGTAACAAGAAAAAAAAGTAATGGAGGAATAATAGCTGGACTTTTATTTGTTATAATTGGTATTATTTTACTGTGGTTCAATGAAGGCAGAACAGTCAAAACTGCTGAAACCATTGATGAAGCCCAAACACAATATATAGATGTTAGTAGTACTAAAATAAATAGTAATAATAATGGTAAATTAATAGCCACCAATGGAAAATTAGAATTACCATCATCTGGAGTTACAGATACATATTTTGATGTCACTGTCCCAAGTGCTAAATTAACAAGAACAGTAGAAATGTATCAGTGGAAAGAAAGCTGTAAGACAGATAATAATGGTAATGAAAGATGCTCTTATAGCAAGCAGTGGAGCGATGAGCTAATTAATTCTAATAGTTTTGCCAATCCAAATTATAGTAATCCTAGTACTATGCCATATAGTAGTGATACATATTACGCTCAAAATGTTAAATTAGGTGCTTATAATGTAAATAGTGATTTACTTAACCAATTAAATACTAATACCAAAGTTACAGTAACAGATAACCAAAATTCCATGCGAGCAGGTCTCAACGCCAGTGGATATTATTATACAAATGTTCAAAATAATAATCCACAAATTGGTGATGTAAGAATCAGTTTTTCTTATAGTAATGCTTCTAATGTCAGTATTTTAGCCATTCAAAGTAATAATACTTTTACACCATTTGAATCCACTAACGGTTATAGTATCTATGAATTACAAGAAGGCATTATGGATGGTAAAGAAATTCTAAATAAATTAACCAATGAAAATAATACTCTTAAATGGGTGTTAAGACTTATAGGTACCATATTTGTTATAGGTGGTTTTGCAGTCATGATTTCACCACTTCAAAGACTCGCCAATTTTATTCCAATTTTGGGTACAATATTCGGATGGGTTTCTGGTTTTATTACCGTTGTATTAGGACTAGGAGTGAGCCTTATTGTCATTGCCTTAGCTTGGTTACGTTATCGTCCAATCTTTTCAATTATTTTATTAGTAGTAGTTGCAGCTGTAATCATATTATTAAAAAAGAAAAGAACTAAGAAATTAAACAATACAACTATCCAAAATCCAGTACAAACACCTATGAATAATCAAACTCCAATTAATAATACTATTTCAAATAATATTCAAAGTGCTCAGGTAAATGCTCCAAGTACTATCAATAATTTAAATCAGCAATCAGCCCAAGCACCAAATATAACAAATCAAAATAATAATCAAAATTAAAGCAATATTTCAAAACAGTTATATTGCTTTTTGTATAATTGCATTTAATCTATAATTTACAAAAAATATTTAAAACTATATATAAATTTTATCTTTAATATAATGTAAATTACTTAAAAAAATGTTATAATTAAAATGGAGGTTAAACTAATATGGATATTCAAAGCGAAATCAAACCATTATCATTTTATGAAGATTTATTTTTAAGTTTTAAATCTGATTTATTAGATGAAATGAATATTAAAGAACAGTTAAGTGATGAAGAATTAAAAAATCAATTAACTTATATTATTAAACAATATGAAATGGAATTTAAAGATTCATATACGGATTTATTCTTGTATAACTATTATCAAAACTTGTTGCACAACCATACAATTGATAAAATATTAGATTATATCAAATTTAGAAAAGGCTTAACCAACAATGGTCGCGACAAAATTCTAATATCTGCCAAAAACGATAGCAATGATGCCATTTACTTATATGGACTATCATTCGCAGAATCTACAGAGCAAGGGGATATATATACAAGTTCAATTACTGGTTTACAATATTTGCTTAAACCACAAGTAACTGAAATTATTAATAATCGTGATATTTTTTTAAGACCCCCAAAAGGGACTCCTAATTTAAGAGGTCCACATACAACTTATACCCTTGAATACGGTATAATCTATTGGCAAAATTTTAAACAACATATTGTGGAATATATTGATGATTTTGACCATAACCATTCAGATGACTTTTTAGAAGATTTAACGGATTATCGTTATTGGTTAAATGTATATAGAATTTATACAGATTTTACAAATCAAATTCAAATTACTAAAGAAAGACAATTAAAACAAGGAGGAAATCATGTCAAAAATTAAGGATATAATTGCTAGAGAAATTTTAGATTCTAGAGGTAACCCAACTGTTGAAGTAGATGTAATTTTAGAAAATGGTATCTTAGGTAGAGCTGCTATACCATCAGGCGCCTCAACCGGCGAAAGAGAAGCCTTAGAACTTAGAGATGGTGATAAAAATAGATATATGGGCAAAGGAGTTTTAAAAGCCGTCAACAATGTAAATGAAATTTTAAAAAAACCGCTAATTGGTAAAGATCCTCATAATCAAAAAGAAATTGACGAAATTCTAATAGAATTAGATGGTACAGAAAATAAGGGAAAATATGGAGCCAACGCTATCTTAGGCATTTCCTTAGCCAACCTTAAAGCAGCAGCCTTAGATGATCATAAACCATTATTTGAATATGTTGGCAGTAATTATTCTATGCCAAGAGCCATGATGAACATTTTAAACGGTGGAGCTCATGCCGATAATAACTTAGACTTTCAAGAATTTATGATAGTACCCAAAGCTGATACATTTGCTAAAAGACTCCAAATAGGGAGTGAAGTATTCCATCATTTAAGTAAAGTTTTAAAAGATAAAGGTTATCATACTGGAGTAGGTGATGAAGGCGGTTTTGCCCCTAATTTAAATACCAATGAAGAAGCCTTAGATCTTTTAATGCAAGCCGTAGTTGATGCTGGATATACTCCAGGTAAAGACGTTGACTTTGCCTTAGATGTTGCTGCCAGCGAATTTTATGAAAATGGAGTTTATAATCTAAAAGGTGCTAAACTACAATTAACCACTGATGAACTTATCGACTATTACCAAACCCTATTAGATAAATATCCAATCATTTCAATTGAAGATCCTGTCGACGAAAACGATTGGACCGGTTTTCAAAAAATGACAGAAAAATATGGCGATAAAATTTGGCTAGTTGGTGATGACTTGTTTGTTACTAATAAAAAATACCTTCAAAAAGGTATTGATATGCACGCTGGTAATGCCATATTAATTAAAATAAACCAAATAGGTACTATAACAGAAACCTTAGAAACTATTGACCTAGCTAAAAAACATGGCTATAGAACCATAATCTCTCATAGAAGTGGTGAAACTGAAGATACTTCAATTGCCGATTTAGCTGTTGGTTTAAATTTAGGTCAAATCAAGACCGGTTCATTATCTAGAACCGATAGGACATGTAAATATAACGAATTACTTAGAATTGAACAGCAATTGACATAATAATAAAAAAGGAGATTATTATGAATAAAAAAATAAAAATAGTTGCAATAATAATTGCCATAATTATAGTTATTATAGCTGCTTTTGTCTATCTAAATTTATCAGCTTATTATAATAGTAAAAATAATATTGCTAACCATAATCAAAATAATGAAAAATTACAAACAGTATTATTTAATAAATCCCTATTCCAAGTACCCCTTAATTATTACATTAATTCCTCATCAACTCAGCTAAATCTTATACACCAAAATGGTAATATGAATATTATTATAAAATTTCAGAAAGTACAAAATTTTGATTCGCTAGTAGCTACTAGCAACCAAAGAACTGACTGGTTTATTAATAACAACAAAAATAACAATTTAGATTTTTCTAATGCTATAACCACAGTAACAAACTATAATAACACAAGATTCATAACCACTAGTGGAGTTAAAGAAAACAATTACAATGAAGCCTCAATAACTGCTGAAACTGATGGGGGAGCTTATGTTATAGTAATTGTTAAAGAAGGTACTTTAACAGAAGCTAATTTAAATGAAGTGTATTCAATAGTTTCAAATGCTAATACAAAAAAGACGTCAAATTAGATTTTAACGTCCTTTTTTATATTCATAATAACTGGTAAAATAATAGGCTTTCTTCCAGTATGCAAATTAATATAACCACTTAAGCTATTAATAATTTCTTGTTTTACATCTGTATAATTTACGCCAGTTTTAATCTTACTTATAATTGCCTCTTTGGCAATATATTCTAATTTCTTAAGTAAATCTAAATTATCATTTACTAAAACAAAACCTCTAGTAATAATATTAGGATTAGAAAGCAATTTGCTATTTTGAACATCAATATTTGCAATAACCACAACAATTCCATCGTTAGCCATAATCTTACGATCTTTCATTACCGCATTACTAACTTCACCAATACGATTACCATCGACATACGTTTCACCAGCAGGAATATGAAATGCTTTTTTCACAATTCCTTTTTTCATTGAAAGAACATCACCATTAGTAAGTACAAAAGTATTTTCCTTTGGTATGTCACATTCTATAGCAATATCAGCGTGTCTCTTTAACATTCGGTATTCACCGTGAAATGGCATAAAATACTTTGGCTTAGCTAGTCTAATCATCCATTTTAATTCTTCCTCATTCGCATGACCACTCGCATGAATATCACTTAATGAAGTATTGGTATATACAGTTATTCCTCTTAAATATAACTTATTAATAGTTCTGGAAATACTAAGTGCATTTCCTGGAATAGCTGATGATGAAAATACCACCACATCGTCACTACGTAATTTTATATGCCTAAACGTTCCATTGGCTAATCTACTTAAAGCTGCTAATGGTTCGCCTTGAGTACCAGTACAAAGTAAACATACTTTATTTGATGGCAGCTTAGTCGCTTCCTCCGGTGTTATAAAAATTTCCTTGTGTTTAATATATCCGCCTTCAATAGAAATTTCAATATTGTTTTCCATGCTTCGACCAAATACCGCAATCTTTCGTCCATGTCTTTTGCATGTATCGACAATATGTTTTAATCTATATATATTTGAAGCAAATGTTGCAATAATAATTCGGCTATTATGCTTATTAAATAATTCCTCTAAAGCATCATCAACTTTAGATTCACTAATACTTACGCCAGGATTCATTGCATTAGTACTATCACTTAATAATAAAGTGACACCTTCAGCACCCAACTTCGCAATTTTTTGAACATCTGCCATTGGACCAATTGGTGTTAAATCAAACTTGAAATCTCCAGTTGTCATAATCACTCCGTCAGGAGTATGAATAACAATACCATGTGAATCAGGAATAGAGTGGGTTGTTCTATAAAACTCTACCCACATATCTTTAAACCGGTATACACTGTCATCTTGATATACATATAAATTATTATACTTTATTTTCCTGTCTTCCAATTTTTTTCTAATCAAAGCTGCTGCTTGATTAGGCGCATATATAGCCGGAATATTAACTTCCGAAAGTAAAAATGGAATACCACCGATATGATCTTCATGACCATGAGTAATAAAAAGTCCCTTAATTTTGCTTTCATTTTGTTTTAAAAACGTAAAATCTGGAATAACATAATCAATTCCAAGTAATTCCCCACCAGGGAATATAACACCCGCATCAGTAATAATCAATTCATCATTATGCATTACACAATACATATTTTTTCCGACCTCACCAAGTCCGCCTAAAGCGAAAATGTAAGTCTCGTCTTTGTTAAACTTCATTATAAACTCCTTTCCATAAAAGTTAAAACTGACTATAACATTATATCTTTTTTTTATCATTTTGACAAGTTCACTTGTAATAAGATCATAATAAGAATACCATAAAAATAACTCATTTTTATATTTTACCTATCAAATCATTGACAGCTAAATAAGCTACAATATATAATAAATTTTAAAGGAGAATACTAATGAACAAAGAACTTATAGACTACATTAATATATATGAAAGTAAAAAAAGGAAAATATCCGCCCATGAAGAACAATTAAAAAATATAAAAAAAGAAATTGATAAAAAAATTGCTGATTTAGAAAATCAAATTGCTGCTTTTAATAAACAATATGAAGAAATAGCTTTACCAATTAACGATAAAATAGATAATGAAATAAAAGATTTAAATAAGTTTTTATTAAATAATGTTATCCAAATTAATCTTGTAGACATTATTGACGCCTTAGCTACTATAACAAAAGAAAATCCCGAAGATATTAAAGTTTATGGTTTTCACACTCCTATTATCTACCCAATTATAAAAAAATTTCATAATAGACAAGACTTATTAACTCAAATATATCAAGCTGTCAAAGAACCTGTCACTGTATCTTTATATATTGAAGGTATTTATCACGCTAAACCATATTATATACCAATAGTTTATGAAACAAATGTATCAGAACCTTGGACCGATGGTAAAACTTTGCTTGACCATAGTGAAATAAAAGCTCAATCAATAATATCAATCACTGAAAAAGGTAAAAAAATAATGTCTACTGTTATACTTGATAAAGCAATATATGCCATTTGCGCGTTTAATTTAAAGCAAATAATTGACTTCACGCAAAATAGTGACTTGCTATCTCAAGCCGTCATGAAATGTCTAAATAGACCAAAAGTCAAAGTAAAACAAAAAATATAAATATTTTATTTTATTGAACTTTAATAAAAAATAGTGTAAAATTATTATAGTAATAGGGTGATTATACATGGGAATATTTGACAAATTTAAAAACATCTTTAAAAAAGAAGAAAAACAGGAAACAGAGGCTTATGACAAAGGACTAGAAAAAACCAGAGATAACTTCTTGTCAGCTTTATTAAATTTAAATAAAAATCATAAACTAATCGATGATGATTATTTTGAAAACTTAGAAGAAATACTTATAATGTCTGATATTGGCGTAAGTACAGTAATGGAAATCATCGATAGATTGAAAAAACGTGTTAAAAAAGAAAATATCAAAACCGCCGATGAACTAAAAGATATAATTGTCGATGAAATGTTCATTATATATGTCGATGGCGATATTATTACTAACAAAATTAACTATGCAGAAGAAGGACCAACTGTTATTTTATTTGTAGGAGTAAATGGCGCCGGTAAAACCACAACTATCGGAAAACTTGCTTGTAAATTAAAAGAAGAAGGTAAAAAAGTCTTAATGATTGCTGGTGATACCTTTAGAGCTGGCGCTATCGAACAACTAGATGAATGGGCTAAAAAAATAGGCGTTGATATTGTTTCCAAAGAAAACGCTGATCCCGTTAGTGTTATGTATGATGGGGTAAATAAAGCCAAAGAAGAAAACTATGACATCGTTTTAATCGATACCGCTGGTAGACTTCAAAATAAAATTGGACTAATGAAAGAACTTGAAAAAGTCAATAAAGTTATTGGTAAACTATTGCCGGGAGCTCCACACGAAACTTTGTTAGTCATCGATGCTACCACTGGTCAAAACGGCATTAGTCAAGCCAAGAGCTTCCAAGAAATAACTAATATTACAGGTATTGTTTTAACTAAATTAGATGGCACTGCTAAAGGCGGTATAGTTCTAGCCATTAAAGAAGAAACTGGAATTCCAGTTAAATATGTTGGACTAGGTGAAACGCAAAACGATCTTAGAATCTTTGATATTGAAAAATACATATATGGTCTATTTAAAGGAATGGATGACTAATGGATAAAATCATTTATTTAACTAATCTATTCGATTACTATGGCTCATTACTTACTGATAAACAGCAAAAATACTTTAAAAATTATTACTTTCATAATCTAACACTCTCAGAAATCTCTGAAAATCAGCACGTATCTAGAAACGCTGTCTATAAACAAATTAAAGAAGCTGAAAATAAATTGTTATATTATGAAAGTAACTTAAAACAATATGAAAATGGTCAAAAAATAAAAAAAATAATTAAAAATTTAGACCCAAAAATCAAAAATCAAATAGAAGAATTATTATAGGGGAGGATAAATATGTTTGGAAAAATTCTTTATATAAGTAATACCGAAGCGCATGTTGAAACGCCAAAAGACGGTTCAATAAAAGACGATATTATGAATATGCACGTCATATTTGAAGATGAAAAAAAGAAAATATTAGGTGAAGTAGAAGACACTGGCAGTGACATTATTAAAATAAGATTTCTAGGCGAAATAACAGATGGTAAATTTGTCGGAGGTGTTATTAGAAAACCAACATTTAATGCCCATATAAGACTAATTAGTCCAGAAGAAGTTGGTCTAATCTTAGGTGATGACACATCTTCATCATTTGTTCTTGGTGAAAGTCCATTATATGATAGTCATCCAATTTACGTCGATATTAATGATTTATTTAGTAGTCACATGGCAATATTTGGTAATAGTGGTTCCGGTAAATCATGTGGCGTAGCTAGACTACTTCAAAACGTTTTCCAAAATCCAAAACTATTGCCATTTCGTTCTAATTTTTTCATCTTTGATGCTTATGGTGAATATCATAACGCCTTACAAAATATTGACCAAATTAATCCAAATCTTCATTTTAAATTCTATACCACTAATATTAATCAAACCGATGGAGAGATATTATCAATTCCTCTTTGGCTTTTAGATATTGATGATATGGCATTGCTCCTTCGTGCGGATAAACATTCACAATTAACCATCATCGAAAGAATGTTAAAATTAGTTAATATCTTTGCCTCTGATGATGAAATGAGTACCAAATATAAAAACCACTTAATAGCTAAAGCCATTATGACAATTTTATATACCAAC
This sequence comes from uncultured Bacilli bacterium, assembly GCA_944358815.1. Lineage (GTDB taxonomy): Bacteria > Bacillota_I > Bacilli_A > RF39 > UBA660 > Coprosoma. Next base: position 8,923 of record CALVRX010000027.1, read on the forward strand.
CAAACAGCTAGTAGTAAAAGAAATGATGTCTTCGCTATTATTGCCAACTGTTCAACTCCGCAATTTAACCTAGAAGCCCCAGTTCATGGCATTGGTTACACAAGAAAATTTAGAGAATGTTTTACCATTGATACCCAAGGTAATTTCCCAGAAAGTATTTTAATGACTGAATATATTACCAGTTTCATCGATGAATCATTAGATAAATATGAACCAAAAGAAGTCAAATATTATACTTTGGAAGATCTAGAAAAAGCTCTAGAATTTACCTTAATAAGTGAAGGACTATTAAATAATACTGACACATATGCCGATGCCATTGAATTAAAAGTAAGACTTCATTCACTAACTATCTCTGAAAACTCTAGATACCTCCGTTATCCAAATTTTATTACCATGGAAAACTATATTGCTACACTAGTAGCGAAACAAGGTAAAAAAGCTCAAGTCATCAACTTCAATCTAGAAGATGTTGAAGACTGGTTCGCTAAAGTAGTTGTTAAAATATACACTAAAATGCTGTTTAACTTTACTAAAAGCCTAAAAAATAGAGCTTCAATTCCTTTCCATATCTTTGTCGAAGAAGCTCATAGATATGTTCAAAATGATGGCGATGTTGAATTAATTGGTTATAACATATTTGAAAGAGCAGCTAAAGAAGGACGTAAATATGGTTTAATTTTTAATTTAATTTCTCAAAGACCAGTTGAAATTTCTGATACTGTCATCTCTCAGTGTGCTAATTTCTTAATATTTAAAATTACTCACCCAAGAGACTTAGACTATATTACCAAAATGCTTCCAAATATTTCTGCTGACATCGTCGAAAAACAAAAAACATTACAGCCAGGAACCTGCATGGCTTTCGGTGGTGCTTTTAAAATTCCGACCATTGTTCGCATGAAAATGCCAGATCCCGCACCTTCATCAAGTAGTTGTGATGTCTATGACACTTGGAAAGCTAATTAATGGAAAAAGAAAAACTTATCAAACCAATTATCATTATTTTGATAATATTACTAATACTAATTGTCATAGGCGCTATCTATTCATTTTCTTCTAAACCCCAAAATACTGTTTCTAAATCAAATGAAGAATTAATTCATTTAAAATTTGATGACATTATTAAAAATAACATTTTATTTAGTAATATTAAAATATATAAACAAAATAATTATTTTTACTTAACTGCGACTGCTACTAACATGACCTCTAATATCTTAAAAATTTCGCCAGTCACAATTACCTTAAAAAATAATAATATAACTTTAACCAGTTATATAGGTGATGAAATATCTGCTGAAGCATCCAAAAACATTGTTATCAAAACTAACGAAGACTTAAAAAATACCGATGATATTGATATAAACATTACAGTTCAGGTACAATCCTGAACTGTTTTGTGTTATAATATTTTTGTGTTCGAATAGCTTAACGGATAAAGCATTCCCCTCCGAAGGGAAAGATAGGAGTTCGATTCTCCTTTCGAACACCATATTAGGAAATATCTCAATTTAGAGTCATAATAAATATTAGCTAGAAACATTTCTAGTTTTTTAATATAAAAAAAACTACATTTCTTTTCAAATCAATGTAGCTTTTCTAACTAATCTATTAACTCAGAATCTTGATATAATATTATATTTTTAAGTTCTTTATAAATAGTATTTAAAATCTCATTATCATCATCAATTAAAATAATCTGTTTATCAGTTTTTAAAGATTTTAAATAATTTAACTTTAATTCTTTAGAAGCATAATTTGGATATTTTTCCTTTGAAATAATATGTCTTTTATCTTTTTCAAAAAAAGACGCATATTTGTCTAACCATCCATTTTTATCGTCAATCTCATTATTAAATCTACAAACCGATAAGATATGTAATTCAATATTTTTTAACTTACATAATTTACTTAATGTTTGAATATTCGTAGTCAAAGGTCTTTTAAGGGCAAAATTTCCTGGTTTATCGACATTATAAGAGGCAATTACACCATCCATATCGACATATATAATAGCTTTTTTATCTTTAGTTAATCGCTTAATTAAATTATAAAAGTGCATACAATCCACCATTTCCTTTCATAATTATATTCATTATAACATAGCACAAAAAACGTTTAAATAAGTAAATAAAATAAATTTATTATTTTAGTTAAATATAAAATTAATTAAAAAAATTATATTTATCTTTTAAATAAAGCATAATTGCTTGTTTGATTAGTAAAATATATGTTATAATCGAATTACATACATCAATGTAAAAAGTAGGTGAAGAAACATGAAAAGTGAAATATTAGATGGTAAAGCAGTTGCTAAATCGATTGAAAATGATGTTAGAAATCGTGTTTATAATTTTGAAGAAAATTATAATGATAAAGTCACTTTAGCTACCATTATCGTCGGTGATAATCCAGCTTCTAAAACATATATTAAAATGAAATCTAAAGCCTGTAAAAGAGTTGGTATTTATACGCAAGAATATATCTTACCCGCATTTACCACCGAAGGATTAATTAAAATAATCGAAACTTTGAATCAAGATCCAACTATTAATGGTATTTTGATTCAACATCCACTTCCTAGAAATATCGACGAACAACAATGCTTTGATAAAATAGCCATTGAAAAAGATGTCGACGGTTTAAGTGCTCATAGCTTTGGTAAAATGGCTTTCGGTGAAGATGCTTTTGGTGCAGCTACCCCAACAGGCATTATTAAAATATTAGATTCATATCATATAAATTTAGAAGGTAAAAAGATTTGCGTCGTTGGTAGAAGTCCCATTTTAGGTAAACCGATTGCTGCAATGCTCTTAAATCGTAATGCAACCGTCACAAATTGTCATTCTAAAACAAAAACATTAAAAGACGAAGTAGGGCAAGCTGATATTGTCGTATGTGCTGTTGGCAAGTCAGAATTGATAAAAAAATCATGGCTAAAAGATGGTGCCATTGTCATTGATGCTGGATATAACTTCGTTAATGGTAAAACTGTTGGTGATGCTGAAAACCCTGAAGGCATAGCTAGCTTTTATACTCCGGTACCAGGCGGGGTAGGACCAGTCACGATTGCTACATTACTTTCTAATACCATAACTGCTGCCGAAAAACAAAAAGAAATGCAAATGCAAAAACAAAAAGAAAAACAATATATAAGGAGGAAATAAAATGAAAATTATATCTATTAATGCTGGAAGTAGCTCATTAAAATTCAGCTTAATCAATATGGAAGATGAAAGCGTTATCGCTAATGGCGTTTTCGAAAGAATTGGAATTGATGGTAAATATACTATTAAATTTAATGGCGAAAAATATACAGAAGATGTTCAGCTAAAAGACCATAATGATGCCGTAAATATTTTATTAGAAAAATTAATTAGTTTAAAAATAGTTAATTCATTAGATGAAATTGAAGGCGTTGGTCATCGTGTTGTTCAAGGAAAAGACTTGTTTGATAAAACTGTTATCGTCGATGATGAAGTTATGGAAAAACTTGAATCTATCAAACATTTTGCCCCACTTCATAATCCGGCAAATATGCTTGGTATCAAAGCCTTTCAAAAAGCCTTACCAAACGTTCCTAATACAGTAGTTTTTGATACTGCTTTTCATCAAACCATGAAACCTGAAACTTATCTATATGCTGTACCTTATCAGTGGTATGAAAAATATGGCATTAGGAAATATGGTGCCCATGGAACTAGCCATAGATATATTACTGAAGTAACATCTAATCTTTTAGGTACTGAAAACTTTAAATTAATCAGTTGTCATATTGGTAATGGCGCTTCTATTACCGCTATTAAAGATGGTAAATGTGTCGATACCTCTATGGGCTTTACACCACTTGCCGGTGTTATGATGGGTACTCGCTCTGGTGACATTGACCCATCACTATTACCACCAGTTATGGAAGCTGAAAATAAAGATATTAATGCCATTATAAATGACTTAAATAAAAATAGTGGAGTACTAGGATTAAGTGGCATTAGTAGTGATATGCGCGATTTAGAAGACGCCTATAATAAAGGCAATGAAAGAGCTATCTTAACTATGAATAAATACGCTAGAAGAATTACTGATTACATTGCTCAGTATTATGTTCTATTAGGTGGTGCTGATGTTATTACTTTTACTGCCGGAGTAGGTGAAAATAGTCCACTAGTTCGAAAATTAGTTTGTGATAACCTAGCCTGTTTAGGTATTAAAATTGATGAAGAAAAAAATCAAGTAAGAGGCAAACAAACCTTAATTAGTACTGAAGACTCTAAAGTAAAAGTATATGTCATTCCAACTGATGAAGAACTAATGATAGCCAGAGATACTTTAGAATTAATAAAAAGATAAATGCACACCAACATTTATCTTTTTCTATTCTTTAAACCCCACACATTTTTTAAATAAATTAATATCAATCTTATTATATAAAATATCAAACACCTTTGGTGATAATACTTTCCTTGAAACTACCGGTAATAAAAGCATCAAAACATATAATCCCACTAATACTAGCGCCAAAATTAAAACAGTCGAATCTGTAATAGTTTCCATAAATCCTCTTGTTAGAACAGTTCCTACTATAATTAGTAATAAAATTCCAAAAATAGGTGCCAATAAATTAAAAGACATCATAATGAAATAGCTTCCATAACTAGAAATAATAGCTATTCCAATTAGTAAAAATTTAATAATAAAACATATAAAACTCTCTATACCAACACCCAAAATAGCTAAAAACTTTCTAAAATTAGAAGCCTTACCAAATTTCAAATATTCTTTAAAATATTCCCATTTACTCACCATTCTAGTTTCTTTATGAACCTCATTAGTAGACTTTTTTTCGTGATAATTGTATTTATTATAATTATTATGAACCTCTTGCTTTAAACTTAAATCATAAGCCTTTCTTTTCTCATCGTCTAGTAAAATATTTTTGGCTTCGATAATTTTTTTCGCCATAGTTGGTGCTTCTTGCGATTTATTAACATCGGGATGCCATTTTTTCATCTGTTTTTTATACGCTAATTTTATTTCTTCTGTCGTTGCCTTCTCACTAACCCCTAAAAGATCATAATAATTCATCGAACTATTCATAAAATCATTCCTTTATAAGTAATAATTATATAGTAAAATTAAACATTTGTAAAATTGCCTTTTATCAAAAATACATTAAATGATAAAATTTAACCTTTCATTTTTTAACCATGACATTTGATATTAACTGCATTAAAAATACAAAAAAACAAATTAATATGGTATAATTAAAATGTTAAGGAGGTAAGAAAATGGAATATAAAAGATTTAATAATAAAATTGTAGTTAGAATTGATAAAGGAGAAGAAATACTAGAGAAAATTAAAGAAATAGCTTTAAAAGAAAACATTAAACTTGCCAGTGTCACTGCCTTAGGAGCCACAAACAACTTTACTGTAGGTGTGTTTAAAACCGCTGAAAAAAAGTATTATTCTAATGAATTTAAAGGGGATTTTGAAATCGTTTCATTAACTGGCACAATCAATACAATGAATGGTGAATTCTATACACATATTCATATGAGTGCTGGTAATGATAAAGGCGAAGTATTTGGAGGACATCTTAATAAGGCAATTGTCAGTGCTACATGTGAAATGGTTATTGATGTCATTGATGGTACTGTTGATAGATACTTTGACGAAGAAATCGGTCTAAATCTATTTAAATTTTAATCAAAGTCAAAATATTCAATTTGACTTTTTTGTTTATCAGAAATTTGCTTTATAAAAATATTTTCTAAAAATTATTTGAACATGTTATAATTAATATGATAGGAGGAATCAAAAATACGAAGAAATATTAAAACAACAGAAGCTATTTTTCCAATGCCCGTTTTAATGATTGCAACTTATAATGAAGATGGAACAGTAAACGTCATGAACGCTGCTTGGGGAACTATGTTTTCTAGAAATGAAGTTATGTTAAACCTCACTGAAACACATAAAACAGTAAAAAACATCAAACAAAGAAAAGCATTTACCGTCAGTATTGCTGACGCTGACCATGTAACCGAAGCCGACTATTTTGGTGTTGTTTCAGGTAATAATTATGAAAATAAATTTGCCAAAAGCGGACTTACAGCTACTAAATCAGAACATGTCGACGCTCCAATAATTAATGAATTTCCCCTTTGTATGGAATGTGAATTTGAAAAATATGATGATTGTGGAGTAGTAGGTAAAGTAGTAAACGTTAGTGCTGATGAAAAAATAATAAATGGCGATACTATCGATATTGATAAAGTAGGTGCCATTGCCTTTGATCCATACACTCATGGTTATTATAAAGTTGCTAATAGAGTAGGCGAAGCCTTTAAAGATGGACTTAAACTAAAATAAAAGTAGACACAAAAAAGATGTGTTTACTTTTTTGTTATTTAAAAACGTGCTATAATCTCTATGGAGTAGATGTATTATGAAAATAGAAGATACCATATTTAAAAATTATACTTTAAACCAAGATAAACTAATCCCTTTTGGATTTATCAAAAAAGATGATACTTACATATATTCAAAAAAATTCATGGATGATACCTTTAGAGCCGATATTACCATTGATAATCAAAATAAAATAACTGGGAAAATATATGATTTAGATTCTGAATGTGAATATACAAATTTTAGAATTGAAAATATTACCGGTAGTTTTGCTTTAACTGTTAAAAACCACTATCAAAATATTTTAAAAAATATTAGAAATCACTGCTTTAGTAAACAATATTTTGCATATAGTCAAACCAATAGAATTACTAAACTGATTATGGATAAATATCAATCAATCCCAGAATTCTTATGGGAAAAATATCCTACTGACGCTATCTTTAGAAATACTAAAAGCTCTAAATGGTTTGGACTTATCATGAACATCGATAAAAGTAAAATCATTCCTAAAACCCAAGGCAATATCGAAATATTAGACCTCAAATTAGATAATCCGCAGTTTTTAAACCAAAAGGGCATTTATCCAGCATATCACATGAATAAAAAATTATGGGTCACAATCATATTAGATGACACTTTAACTGATGAAAAAATAATGGAATTAGTAGATATAAGCTATGATTATTCTAGTCTAAAAGACGAATGGATTATCCCAGCTAACCCTAAATACTTTGATGTCATTACTTATATTGAAAGCCTGCCCATCTTCGCCTGGAAACAGCCTAAAAACATCCAACTAAATGATTATGTCTATATTTACTTAAGTGCTCCTTATTCGGCTATCTTATATAAATGTCAAGTTATTGAACTAAATATTTATAATGATATGCAAGACTTTGTCATGAATTTAAAACTCATCAAAAAATATAATCAAAATGAATATACCTTTAATAAACTAAAAGAATATGGCTTAAATTCCGTCAGAAGTCCAAGACGCATCCCAAGTAAATTAAGCAAGGAGTTAAATAAATGAATCAAGAATTTAAAATAAATAATAAAATAATAAATGTTTATATTAAATCAAATTCTAACTCATCACTACCCATGATTATATTAAATACTTATGGTAACGAAGGATTGAATATATTTCAAGAATGTCAAAATATCAACTGCCAAAACTTCATTTTAATGACCATTTCTAATCTAAACTGGGATGACGAAATGACTCCGTGGGAAGCTCCTAATTTAACAAAAAAACAGCCAAACTTTAAAGGAAAAGCGAATATTTACTTAAACGAATTAATAAATACTATCATTCCTCAAATAAAACAATATCTAAATAATATACAAATTAATATCACCGAATATATTATTGCCGGTTATTCACTAGGTGGTCTATTCGCCCTATATTCATCATATAAAACCGATCTTTTCACTAAAATAGTATCGGCATCTGGTTCTTTTTGGTATCCTAAATTTTTAAACTTTGTTCAAGAAAATACCATATCATCCAAAATTAATAAAATATATTTTTCTCTAGGTAATAAAGAAAGTAAAACGAAAAATAAACTATTACAAACTACCGAAACAAACACCAAAAACCTCGTTAAAATATATCAAAATCAAGCCATCCAAACTATTTATGAAGAAAGCGAAGGAAATCATTTCCAAAATGCTACCCTAAGAATGGCTAAAGGTATTAAATGGATTTTAGAAAGGAAGTAGTATGGCATACTCTAATCCCAGAATTTATAAAGGTAAAAGTCTAATTCAAAAAATAGATAACTATACAGTAATAGATATTGAAACAACCAGTTTAGACTCTTTCCAAGGTGAAATCTTAGAAATAAGTGCTGTTAAAGTTAGAAATAAACAAATAAAAGCTACTTTTTCAAAACTTATTAAGGTAAATGAACCAATAGGACCTTTCACTACTAATCTAACTGGTATCACTAATGAAATGATTCTAAACGAAGGTGAAAATCTTATAACCGTTTTAATAGACTTTCAAAAATTTCTAGGTAACGATACTATTATTGGTCATAATGTCAATTTTGACATCAATTTCTTATATGATAGTATGGTAAAAAACTTAGGGCAGTATTTAACCAACGATTATATTGATACCTTAAGATTATCACGAATACTCCTCAAAAAGTTATCTCATCATCGGCTAGATGATTTGATTGAATATTTCAATATAAAACCGAGAAATAAACATCGTGCTTTGAATGATTGTCTTTTAACCAATGAAGTTTACCTTAAACTTTGTAATATGCTATAATAAATAAAGGAGGGATATAAAATGAGTTTAATAATTAATATTTATTATACCGGTCAAAATGGTAGTGCTAAAAAATTTGCTGAAGAAATGCAAACTAGTGGTTTGGTAGACCAAATAAGAAATGAACCAGGTAATGAAAAATATGAATACTTTTTTCCAGCTGATGATCCAGAAACCGTTTTACTAATTGATAGATGGAAAAATGAAGAAGCCTTAGATGCCCATCATGAATCAGCAATGATGCAGGAAATTGCCAAATTAAGAGAAAAATACCATCTTCATATGAAAGTAGAACAATTTTCACCACGTAAATAAACATAAAAGACTATTGTCAAAAATAAGATTTTATGTTAATATTAAATAGACGTTTAACTGTCTATTTTTATGGCCTGTTGGTCAAGTGGTTAAGATGCCACCCTCTCAAGGTGGAGTCACGAGTTCAATTCTCGTACAGGCTACCAAATTAAATATAACCGTTGTTTATCAACGGTTTTAATATACCCGAAATATTTTGACATTGTCTAAATTTTAATATTCAGGTAGATATTGCGCTTCATTTTACAGCTAATAAAAAAAGAAAATCAAATTTTAATTAAATAGCCAAAACATACCTTGAGAGAGTAACATGTAAACTTTATTTTGATATTTTATTTAAGCCTAAAATAAATCTCTTTATAACATAATATATCCGTGTTATAATAAAAATATAAGATAAAATAGAGAAGAGGTAAATCATGCAAAAATCATATCAAAAAACTATTGAAGAACTATATCAAGAATTAAATACATCCGAAAAAGGATTAACTAATGAAACCGCTAAAGCTAGATTAAAAACCTATGGTCAAAATGTTTTAATTGATAAAAACAAAAAAACTAAATTAACCATTTTTTTAAGTCAATTTAAAAACATGATGGTCATACTTCTACTAGTAGTAGGTATTTTATCCCTCATTTATTCCATAGTAACTAAAGAAGACTTCCTAGAGCCTCTAGTAATTTTAGGCACCACCTTAGTCAACTGCATCATGGGCTATTTTCAAGAATCCAAAGCCGAAGATGCCACAGAAAAATTGAAAAAATACTCAGCTAACTATGTTACTGTTAAACGAAATAACATCAGTAAAGATATTAATGCCAAATATCTAGTGCCTGGTGATTATATTATCCTAGAAGCCGGAGATAAAGTCCCAGCTGATGCCAGAATTGTTAAAAGCTACTTTGCCAAAACTGACGAATCTATTTTAACAGGTGAAAGCGCTAACGTCGATAAAATTGATGATGTCATAACTAAAGATGCCATTTTAGCTGAAACATATAATATGGTCTATTCAGGCACCGTACTTACTGCTGGCAAAATCGAAGCCATTGTCATAAATACTGGCATGAATACCGAACTCGGAAAAATTGCTGGCGCTTTAGATACTAAAGAAGAGCCAATAACTCCACTTCAAATGAAAGTAGCTAAAGTCAGTAGATTTATTACTGGTGTAGCTTTTATTCTCATCGCTTTTGTCTTATTTTATGGACTAATCAACCATTATACTATTTTAAATATTTTAATACTTTGTATTTCGATGGTTGTAGCTAGTGTTCCTGAAAGTTTAACCATCGCTATCACTGCCACTTTATCTATCGGTGTTAGCCAAATGGCTAAGAAAAAATCCATTGTCAGAAACTTAGCTGCTATCGAAACACTAGGTGCCACCGAAGTTATTTGCACTGATAAAACAGGAACACTCACTGAAAACAAAATGCAGTTAACTAAAATTTATACTGATAATCAAGAACTGCCCCTTAAAGAATTAAAAAATCATCAAACACTTATTGATATTATGAATGGCTCTAACTCTGCCACTTTATCTGATAAAGGAACTTATACTGGTGATGCTGTCGATGTTGCTATTAAAAATTATTTAAAAGAAAATAATTTAAAACCAGCAAAAGTAAAAAAAATTACCGAATTACCCTTTGATTCAGAACGTAAAATGATGAGCGGTATCTATCAAAAAGATGACGAAACCTATCTATATATCAAAGGTAGTTTTGAAACTATTGCGCAAAGAAGTAAATCAATTTTAATCAATAATGAAATAAAACCTATAACTGATGAATATATTAATACCTATAAAAACATTGAAACTACCATGTCCGAAGAATCTTTAAAAGTTTTAGCCTTTGCCTATAAAAAAATAACTAAAAAAATCACCGAAGAAAAAGACTATTTCGACGAAGAACAAAACTTAACCTTGGTTGGATTAGCTGGTTTTAAAGATCCAATTAGAAAAAATATTAAAGAATCAATCGACATGTGCAAGGAAGCTGGCATCAGAATCGTCATGTTGACTGGTGACAATCTTCAAACTGCTATGACCATTGCCAAAGAAGCCGGCATCTGTCAAAATGAAGATGAATGTATTAACGCTTCAAAACTTTCTAAAGAAGATATTACTAAAAATATTAATAAATACAATGTCTACGCTAGAGTAAGTCCAGAAACTAAACTTCAAATTGTCAAAGCCTTTCAAAAAAGACATAAAGTCGTTGCTATGACTGGTGATGGTGTCAATGATGCTCCAGCCATTAAACTAGCTAATGTCGGAATAGGAATGGGTAAAGCTGGAACAGATGTTACTAAAGACGTCTCAGACATTATTCTCTTAAATGATAGTTTTGAAACCATAACTACTGCGGTTTCCGAAGGACGAAGAATATATAATAATGTTATTTCTAATATTCTGTATAACCTATCTAGCAATTTTACCGAAATCTTAATCATTTTATTTGGTATGCTTACCGGTAATACCATCATATCTGCCATTCATGTATTATATATCGATTTAGTTGCAGATACCGTGCCTTCAATAGCTCTTGCCTATGAAGGTTCATCTAAAAACATTATGAAACAAAAACCTAATGGCTTAGATAGAAAAATATTCACCAAATTCTTTAGTGCCTTCTTAATACTATCTGTTATTTTAGAAACCTTAATTAGCTTATATGTTTACTATCGCTTTTTACCACTTGGACAAACTACTGCTCAAACCTTAGCTTTATTAAGTATCGTTATCAATGAATTTGTCTTTGCCTATAATTGTAGATCACTAAAAGAACAAATTCATAAAAGAGGAATATTTAAAAATAAACAATTAAACATTGGTATTTTTGCTTTAATAATTGTTCAAATAATAGTTTTCTTTAGCCCAATCGGTCAAATTTTTGGTTTAACCACTATCACTGTTAGCCAATTTATCTATGTTATTTTAATTAACATTGTCTCTCTTGTCATCATTGAGCTACTAAAACCATGGATAGTAAAACACTTTAAAGATGAATAAAAGAAGTTATCCTCCTAAGATAGCTTCTTTTTTATTCTTCTTTTTCAAAGAACTTATCCATTGAAACACCAAGCACCACTGATATTTTATAAAGGCTCATCAAAGATAACCCTTCACGTCCGTGTTGTGATTCAAATCTTCTTAAATAATCATAAGACATTTCAATATCTACTGCTAACTGTTCTTGCGTTAAACCCGCTAATTTTCTGTACTTTCTAACATTTTTTGAAACAGTCTTCATAATATCCTTGTCAAAATCAAATAACATCACATGATTGGGGTATAGGAGCAGTAACATGGAATAACAATGATTTGGCTGACCAAGTAAATGATGAAAATAGACAAATATGGAATGGAACAGTTGGATTAATTAGAGTATCGGAATATATAAGAACCAATTCAAATAAAAGTAGATGTGGGACTATGCAGTTAGTGTATAACAAGGAAAATAATAATTGTTATCAATCAAATTGGATGTATACAACATCAGTAAATCATTGGTGGACCATCACCGCTTCAACTACTATGCCTCATTTTGTATATTTAATTGATATGGGAGGTTATGACGGAGATACATATGTTAGAGGTAGAATTCAAGACAATTCTAGTACTTTTTCTGCAGATGTCCGTCCAGTTGTATATCTAAAATCTAATTTAAAATTATCCGGCAGTGGCACCCAGTCAGACCCATATACAATAAATTAATATAATATAAATCATAGGTTTTTATTTCCCTATGATTTTTCAAATGTCAAAAAACTAAAAATATGTTATAATTAATTAGTAAGTACAAGGTAGGTGATATAAATGGACCAAGAAAAATTAGGTAAATTAATTAAAGAAATTAGAAAAAAACACAATTTAACTCAAAAAGAATTTGCCGATAAATACCACGTTACCTACCAAGCCGTCAGTAAATGGGAAAATGGTAAAAACATGCCCGATAGTGCACTTATGAAACAAATTAGTGAAGACTTTAATATATCTTTAGAAGAACTTTATAATGGAGAAATTAAACCCTCTAAGAAGAAAAAAATCATTCCAATCATCATTGCTGTAGCTATTATTCTTATAATATTAATTGTAATTTTAATTTCTAGACTGTCATCAAATGATTTTCAGTTCAAAACCTTATCTGCTAATTGTCCTAATTTTACTATCTCTGGTAGTATTGCCTATAACAGTCAAAAATCTGCCATTTATATTTCTAATATTGAATACTGTGGTGGCGATGAACAAGAAAAATATCAAAATATTGAATGTATATTATATGAAAAAAATGGTAATACTGAAAAAACTATTAGTACTTATAAATATCAAGGTAAAGAAAATATTACTTTAGAAGATTTTTTAAAACAAGTATCATTCACTATTGATAACTATGAAACAACTTGTAAAGTATATAAAGATAATACAATATTTTTAAGAGTAAATGCTCAAAATAGCCATCATAAAACTATCACTTATGAAATACCACTAAAATTAGATGAAAGCTGTAAACACAACTCAACCAAAAGTTGAGCCTTTTTCAACTTTATCGTTATTGCAAATTTAATAAATATCATATAAACTTAAAATGTAGGAGGAATTTGTATGAAAAAGAAAAGTATTATAATGCTTGTAATTAGTGTTTTAATCATTATCACAATTGTAATTTGTGCCTTTATTTTTAACGATAAAGAAACAACCTTAAGTCCATTACCTAAGCCACAGATAACTGGCGGAGTAAGAGGCGAATTTGGCATTGATGAAAATATCAACGAAAAAACTATCGATAACTATTTAAATAGACAAGACTCTGTTTACCGTGATATGCGTATGCTTAAAGACCCAGGAAATTATGAAGCCGTTGGAGGTGACGCCTATCTATCTGGATTTGTCAAAGGTTTTGAAGTAGTTCCTTATCCATACCTAGTTAATGTTACTGGTCTTCCAAAAGAAGTAGGGGATACTTATACTGGAACTACTTTATTCACTGAGAAAGATGGTAAATATACCCCTAATTATGAAGAGTCAATGGATATTTTAAATTATCTATTTCCAAAAGATAAAAACATCTTCCTAATGTGTGGTGGTGGCGGTTACGCTGGAATGACTAAAAACATGCTAGTTGCCCTAGGATGGGATGAAAATAAGATATATAATGTTGGAGGCTACTGGTATTATAATGGCAAAAATAATGTTCAAGTTAAAACATCTAAATATGGAGAAACATCATACGACTTTTGGAAAATTCCATATCATGACATAAACTTTGATGAACTCCATAAAATTGAGAGTGATAACAATGAATAAAAAATTTCTCATCATCGTTCCAGTCTTATTAGTTTTATCATCCGTATTAGTAATAATTAAAAATCTACCACAAAAACAATTTTACTTAGAAGATAAATACTATGGTAGCAGCGATTTTATTGAAATTAATGCTGACAATCTAAAACAATTGATAGATGATAAAGAATCTTTCGCTTTATTTGTCTATCAGCCTGGTTGTATAACTTCTGCCAATTTTCAAAAAAATCTTGAGAAATTTACCCAAAACAATAACATACAATTTTATAAAATGCCATTTTCTGATATTAAAAACACCACATTAAATAAAAAAATAGAATACTATCCATCATTTGCTATTTTTAATAAAGGCACTCTAATAGACTACCTTGATGCTGGTAGCGATAATGATTTAAAATACTATGAATCACAAAAAGAATTTAAGACTTGGTTTACAGATTATGTACTATTAAAAAAAACTAATAGTTCTAATGCCACTCAAACAAGTAATAACGAAAGTACAAATAATATAGATACAACTACTGATAAAACAGCTGAAACAACCACTAATGTTACTCCAGAAAACGCAACATCTATTAACTTGGAAAATGTCACTAAAGATCCAAATAAAGTTAATATCTACTTTTTCTGGGGTAGCACATGCCCACATTGTAAAGCCGAATTTGCCTTTTTCGATGAAATCAAAGCAGAATATGGTCAATACTATAATCTATATACCTATGAAGTGTGGGAAAACCCTAATAATGCTGATATTATGAGTACTTTTGCCAATGCTTTAAATGATAGTACCACCGCTGTTCCTTATACAGTTGTGGGCGACGAATCTTTTATTGGCTTTGGCGAGTCAACTAAAGAAAAAATTATCAACGCTATCAAAAATAACCACAAAAATAGTCGTGATGTCTATTTTGATAAAATAAAAAAATAAAATTCTAGAACTATCACTAGAATTTTTTCTTTTTATAAGTCATTGTCAAACTTATATCCATCATGTATAATAAATTAAAGAAAAATGTCATACTATTCCAGAGGTGTAAAAATGAAATATAAAACAATCTATAAATCGGTAATTGGTCCTCTTACACTAATTAGCGACGGACAATATCTCACTAATATCATCTTTCCTGAAGAACCCTATTATCAAAACATAAAAAATAAAGCCGTATTAAATGATAATTTAAAAATATTTAGTCAAACCAAAACTTGGTTAGATAGTTACTTTAAACACCAAAAGCCTGATATAAATACCTTAAAAATAAAATTAGAAGGCACAACTTTCCAAAGAAGCATCTGGAATATTTTAAAAACTATTCCAGATGGTCAAATTGTTACTTATGGCGATATTGCTAAAACAATCAAATCTAATGCCTATAGAGCTATTGGCAAAGCTATATCTTATAATCCCATACCAATCATTATTCCATGCCATAGAGTCATCGGCACAAATCATAATTTAACAGGCTATAGTGGTGGACTGACAAATAAAATATATCTTTTAAAATTAGAGGGACATAATATCGAAAAATTTAATATGCCAAAAAGGAGGAAATAATATGCAACGCTGTCACTGGGTTAACTTAAACAATCCCCTTTATGTCAAATATCATGATGAAGAATGGGGCACACCCATCTATGACGATCATAAACTATTTGAACTTTTAATACTAGAAACATTTCAAGCCGGACTTTCTTGGGAGTGTGTTTTAAATAAAAGGCAAAATTTTCAAAAAGCCTATGACAACTTTGCTATAGATAAAATAATTAATTATGATGATAAAAAAATTGAATCTTTATATCAAAATCCAGGTATAATTAGAAATAAACTTAAAATTAAAGCATCTATTAATAATGCTAAAATCTTTACACAAATTAAGCAAGAATATGGTTCCTTTGCCAACTATATCTGGCACTTCACTAACAATAAAATCATCTATGAAACAAATAAAACTAAATCAGAATTATCTGATAAAATATCTAAAGACTTAAAACAAAAAGGTATGACCTTTATCGGAACCACTATTATCTATTCCTATCTACAAGCAATTGGTATCATTAACTCCCATGAAAAAACTTGTTTTAAATATCATAGCACTGACAATTGCTAATTAATAGTAATTGTTTTTTTGTATAATCAAAATCATTTTTTCACATAATAACGTTGAAAGGAATGATATAAATGAATGAAAATGAAGAAATACTAGAATATATTTATCAAACTAGTAATATGGGTTATCAAAGTACCAAAGACTTATTAAATGTCATTAAAACTAAAGATAACAAGATAAAAAAAATAGTATGTGAAATCAGTAAAAATTATGAAAAATATGCTAAAGAAACTGAAAAAATGTTAAAAAGTCAGCAATTAAAAGCCAAACCAATCAGTCTTATGGCCAAAACTATGTCCAAAATGAGTATCAATAAAGAAATGATGAATGATAATAGCGACTCTAATATTGCCGATATGTTAATCCAAGGACTAACTATGGGGAACTTAGAATTGACGAAACATATCGATAATTATGCCAAAAGTGCTGATAAACAAATAATTGACATTGCTAAATCCTTAAGAAAATTCGGTGAACAGTATATAGAAAAATTAAAAGTTTATTTATAGTATTGAAATTTCCCCCAAAATAAATTATAATAGTAATAAAGAAAGTAGGGGACTAAATGAAAAAATTTGACAAAAAGAACGCAATTGATTTTATAAAAAGGAATAAAATACCATTACTCATCTTATTAGTGGTAATTATTGCTTTAATTATTGGCTTAGTAGTATCTTCTAATATTGGTAAAGAATCTGATAACATAACTAAAAAGGAGCCAGAAGAAGGAATGACTGCCAATACCAATGCCGGTATTGTTCAAGATGCCACTTACCAAGGCTTAAAATTTTCAAATATTTCTTTAATCTCAGAAAATGGATATAGTACTTTTTCAGCTGATGTTACTAACACTAATGCTACAGATAGTAATATAGCCGATGTAAATATTATCTTAAAAGATAAAGATGGTAATGAAGTAATCACTTTACGTGGTAATATTGGTGATCCACTAAAACCAAATGAAACTAGAACTATTACTGCTGTTACCAAAGGAAAATTTGCTAATGCCACTACTAAAGAAATTGCTGAATTCAAAAGCGTAGCTCAATAAAGCTACGTTTTTTTATTATTTTTTTCATAAAAAAAACTTACCATAAAAGGCAAGGTAAACTTATTCAATATCCAAACTCTCAATACTATTTTCAGTATTATTTAAATTATTAGTCATATTATTTGAAACAACATTTGTCTCATTACTTGGATATTGATTATTAACGTAGTTATTAGTAAAACCATTGTTTTGATTAACCGTATTTTGATAAACATTATTATAATTAACCATATTATCATTCATATTGTTTAAAGTATTTTGCTGATAAACATTACCTGGAACTACATTGTCTTGAGCTACTGTATTTTGATAAACATTATCTTGAGCTAAATTATTTTTTAAATCATCAACAAGCTCACTACGTGCACCAATATATTCACTCTCATGTTGTTCTCTAGCTGCCAAAGCCTCTTTAGTTTCCATAATAGCCTCAGATAATGAACTGTTAGCACTAATTCTATCATCATCTTCTAATTCTATTAATTTAAGAATTTCTTCAAAAGTCGTAAAACCTTTAACAACTTTCTCTAGACCATCTTGAAGCATCGTAATTACATTTCCACTTCCATAAACCAAATCTCGAATTTCTTCCTTAGAACGGTTATTACTTAAAGCATCACGTATATGCTGGTCAATTCTAAGCACTTCATGAATAGCAATTCGTCCTTTATATCCATCATGACATTCTTCGCAGCCCTCCGCATCGTAAATTTCCTCAACATCTTTATTTAAAACAGTTCTAAATACTTGTTTTTCATATTCACTAGTTTTTCTAAGCGTTTTACAATGTGGACATAACTGTCTAGCTAACTTTTGAGACACAACACCTTCTAAAGCTGAAGCTAATAAATATTTTTGAACATCCATATCGATTAATCTCTCAATAGTATTAAGTGAAGTATTCGTATGTAATGTCGATAACACTAAATGTCCCGTAATTGAAGCACGGACAGCAATCTTAGCTGTTTCAGTATCCCTTATTTCACCAATCATAATAATATTTGGATCTTGTCTTAAAATACTTCTAAGCGCACTCGCAAAAGTCAATCCTATTTTCGGATTTGTCTGTACTTGGTTAATACCCGTAATATCCATTTCTATCGGATCTTCAACTGTAATAATATTAGTTGAAGATGTATTTAATTGCTGTAGCATTGAATAAACTGTCGTCGATTTACCAGTACCAGTTGCTCCAGTAACTAAAATAATTCCATTTGGAACACTCAACATTTCTAGTATTTTTTTATAATTTTCTTCGCTAAATCCGAGTTCCCCTAAACCAGCCATACTACGTGTATAATCCAAAATACGAATAACGATTTTCTCTCCCGTACTAACTGGTAAAGATGACACACGTAAATCCAAATCAATACCTTCTAAAGTCTCTTTAATAGCTCCATCTTGAGGTAACCTTGACTCTGTAATATTCATCTTAGAAATTGTTTTAATACGAGTAATTAAATAATCACGATATTCCTCAGGTACTGTTGCATAATCCATTAAAAGTCCATCAATTCTAATTCTAATAAGCAAATGATCTTCATACGGATCAAAGTGAATATCACTTGCACCTCTTTTAGACGAATCAACTAAAATATCGTTAATAATATCGGCAATTGGAACTTTAGCAAAGTCAAATGTTCTCATCATATCAATCTTGCTCCTTTTCTATTCTTCTAGGACTAGAATTTTATCCTAAAACTATTATATAATAGTTTTCCAAGAAAAACAATTGCAAAAAAAGTAAAATAAACAAAACTATGTCAATCCTATCCAAAAATCAAACAAAATAAACATTAATAAAGATGATATAATGGCATGACAAACTCTTGCACATAAAAAGGGAAAATACTTAATATCCGTATCACTTAAAATACCCATAATTTGTATATGTACAGATAATCCCCCAAACGATAAAATCATAACAGTCAGCACACACTTTACCTTTAATGGAATAGCTTCTAAACTAATATATTTAAGTCCCTGTGTCATCTCTACAAAACCATTTAAAACACTCTGTAAAATACTATTTAAATTTAAATTATTATCGATAATTGTTGTAATCACTAAACACATCGTAATAACCCCTAATATCAGTAATAAAGTATCAATACTGCTAATAAGCGCACTAGTTATCATCTGTCCAAAACTTTCCTTATTTTTGTTTCTTTTATCCTGCATTTCATCAATTGCTTTAATAAAACTAGTGCTGTCTTTTTCCTTTGCACTTGGATGATAACTCCTCATCCCCAATCCAACGATTAAATTACCTAAATAATGACACAGTAAAATTAAAACACCGGTCTCTTTGCTCTGTAAAAATATCACCGCTACTGTCCCTAAAATAAATAAAGGATTAGAAAAACAAGTAAAACATAAAATCTTTGTCGCCTCATAACGATTAATCTTACCATCTAAATAAAGTTCTCGCGTATACTTTGCATTCGCAGGATTTCCTGATATAATACTCATGAAAAAGATAAATGCGCATATCCCTTTAATTTTAAAAACACGGTTCATAATTCCTTTGAATAAATTACCCATAAACTCTGGGATACCACATTTAATTAAAATATTTGAAAGTACAAAAAAGGGAAATAATGATGGAAATACATTATTTTTAAACACATTCAGTGAAAAATTAACCGAACTTAAAATACTTTCTGATTCAGTTAAAATTTCATATACAATAAAAAATAAAATAAACATTATAATCACATTAATCCATCTGCGCATAATTTCACCTACTATTAAATAAACCTATTATTGAAAGGAGATATATATGAAAAAATTAATTGGTAAAATCAAAGAATATATCAAACAATATTATAAAATTTTACTTGTTTATATCGCTCTTTTAGCATTATTTCTAGTAGAATTTCCTTACTATATTTCTGCCCCAGGTGGTCTTATCAATACCGAAGAAAAAATTGTTTTAAAAGATGACTTTAAACTTTCCGGTTCCTTAAATATGGCTTATGTTTCTGAAATCCACGCCACCATTCCCACCTTAATCTATTCTGCTTTAAATAAAGATTGGGATGTCGAAAAAGAAACCGAAGTTAAAAATGATAACGAAACTATTGAAGAAAAAGATTATAGAAACAAAATGCTATTAAAAGAAGCTAATGATACTGCTTTACTTGTCGCCTATAAACACTCCGACATTGATTATAAAGTCACTGACAATAAAGTATATGTCACTTATATCGATGAAATAGCTAAAACTGACCTTAAAATAGGGGACCAAATCATCAAAATTGATGATAATCAAATTCAAAACAAAACCGAACTATTTGACTATATCGCCTCTAAACAAATCAAAGATAAAGTCAAACTAGAAGTCAAAGATATAAATGGTCATACCCAAACTAGAACCGCCACCTTGATAAACCTTTTAGATGAACCCAAAATAGGCGCTGTTGTTACTGAAACATTTAATGTAAAATCAAATAAGCCAGTAACCTTTAATTTTAAAAATACCGAATCAGGATCATCAGGTGGTCTTATGCTAACCTTAACTCTTTATAGCCATTTAAATAAAATTGATTTAACCCATGGCAAAACAATTGTAGGAACAGGTACCATTGATGCCAATGGTAATGTTGGCGAAATTAGTGGCATCAAATATAAATTAATTGGAGCGGTTAATAAAAAAGCCGACTTATTCATCGTTCCTAAAGGCGAAAATTATAAAGAAGCTAAAAAAGTCAAAAAAGAAAAAGGTTATGATATTAAACTAGTCCCTGTCGGAACTTTTGAAGAAGCCCTTACATACTTAGAAAAAAATTTTTAATTTATTTATTTTAGGTGTATAATAAAAAGTCCGAGGTGAAAATATGAAAGATAAAGCAACTACTTTTCAAGAACCATTTTTAGTAAATCTATCAAATTTATGTATTTATCAAAATCATAGTTTTGTAAATAATCTTTATAAAAATAATTTTGACCCAAACATTTTATCCAAAACTATACTGTTAAAATGGACTACCGATGAAAAAGGACAAAAATATTTAATAGATATTTTAACTAATACTAAAATATACCTGTTAACAAAACATATAGATAAAAATATTGTAAAACTAAAAAAAGCCAATATATGTTATCTAGTAACTACACCATATCATTATAACTATAGTGGACTATCAAACACTAAAAAATATTTCCATGACCTTCCTAATGCCTTAGCCGTAGATATTAAAAATATTAAACCAATCACACTTGCTTCAAAAGAAGAAAATCAAAGTCTACAAGATTATCCAAATAACAACGTTCAGCCTAGAATTAAATACATTGAAACCCTAAAAAATATTCAGTATGAACAATTTCAAAATAATCTAAACTACTCCGAAACCGAAATTGTTAAACAGCACATAGCCGAAATAACTAATGATTTTTCATTTTTTATTCATCTTCTCAAAGCTAAACAAAAAAAACTAACCAAAAACATCTATTTAAAAAAATAACTTAAAAATTATATTAAATAAAGCTATTTACAAGCCTTGCTATTCATGATATAGTGAAAAAAATAAGTGATAAAATAAACAAAACTTAATTAAATAACAAAAAAATGGAAGTGATTTAATGGAAAGAAAAGACGTCGATATAAATAAAGTAACCCCAATGATGAAACAATACTTGGAAATCAAAAACCAAAATGAAGACCTCATCATTTTTTTTAGATTAGGCGATTTTTATGAAATGTTTTTCGACGATGCTATTAAAGTATCTCACGAATTAGAACTAACCTTAACTGGTAAATCTGCTGGCTTAGAAGAACGCATACCTATGTGTGGAATTCCATACCATGCCGCTAATACCTACATTGAAAAATTAATTGAAAATGGACATAAAATAGGCATTGTTGAACAACTAGAAGACCCTAAAAATGCAAAAGGTATTGTTAAAAGAAGTATTATTCAAATCATCAGCTCCGGAACTATCATGGATACTGATACACTAAAAGCCGATGACTTTAACTTTATTGCTTCAATTACTGATTTTAAACATGGTTATGCCATTAGCTATGCCGATGTTTCTACCGGTGAAATATATGCTTTTTTATTACCCCATAACCAAACTAAACTAGTTTCTGAAATTATTAACCTAGGCATTAAAGAAGTTATTATAAGTAGTAAAGTTGATAAAAGTATTTATGATATTTTAAAAAATCAATTTCATTTAACCGTCACCATCACTGATGAACTATCAGATGAATACGCTTATATCTATGAAGACATCATTGACCAAAGATATATAAATTCCGTCAAACATCTTCTTGCCTATATTATTCATAATCAAAAACGTAGTTTAAACCACCTACAAAAACTAGAGATTAAAGAAACTAAAAACCATTTAAAAATGGATGTCCATACCAAACGTAACCTAGAACTCACCGAAACCCTTCGGTTAAAGCAAAGAAACTATTCCCTAATATGGCTTTTAGATAAAACTAAAACTGCCATGGGTGCTAGACTTTTAAAAAGCTATCTTTTAAATCCCTTAACTGATAAAAAGGAAATTGAAAGAAGATATGACACTGTAGATACTTTGCTTAAAGAATTTATCTTAAAAAGTGACCTTGAAAAATACTTAACCGAAGTATATGATCTAGAAAGGCTAAGCGGTAAAATTGCCTTTGGTAATGCCAATGGTAAAGACCTACTTCAATTAAAAACCTCGCTAAAAGTCTTACCACAAATATCTGAAATCCTAGAAAAAATAAACTATCACAAAAAACTGACTGATTTTTCCACTTTGTATAACCTACTTGAACAAAGTATCTATGAAAACCCTCCGATCAGTACCAAAGAAGGTTATTTAATTAAAGAAGGCTATAATAAGGAGTTAGATGAGCTTAAAAACTTAAGAAAAGGTGGTAAAGACTTTGTTGCCAAATTTGAAACCGAAGAAAGAGAAAAAACCGGCATTAAAAACCTTAAAGTAGGTTATAATCGTGTCTTTGGTTACTATATCGAAATAAGTAAAGGTAATACTAACCTAGTCAAAGATGAGTGGGGTTATCAAAGAAAACAAACCTTAGCAAACTGTGAAAGATATATCAGTCCTATCTTAAAAGAAAAAGAAGCTCTAATCTTAAATGCTGAAGAAAAAATCATTGAATTAGAATATAACCTCTTTTGCGAAATAAGAGATGAAGTCAAAACATATATTCCAAAACTTCAAAAAACAGCTAAAATTATCAGTGAAATTGACGTTTTACAATCCTTTGCGACCATCGCTGAAGAAAATAACTATGTAAGACCAATTATAACTGAAAACGAAATTTATATTACCGAATCCCGCCATCCTGTTGTTGAAAAAGTCATAAATGGTGAATTTGTATCTAATGATATTATCATGGATAAAAACACCAACATTTTATTGATAACTGGACCTAATATGGCTGGAAAATCCACCTATATGCGCCAAATGGCAATTATCGCTATCATGGCACAAATTGGTTCATTTGTCCCAGCCACTGTAGCAAAATTACCCATATTTGATGCCATTTATACTAGAATTGGCGCTTCTGATGACTTAGTTAGTGGCGAATCAACTTTTATGGTCGAAATGACCGAAGCTGCTAATGCTATCACTTCTGCTACTGATAAAAGTTTGCTCCTTTTCGACGAATTAGGTCGTGGTACTGCCACCTTTGATGGTATGGCTCTAGCGCAAGGTATTATCGAATATATCCATCAAAATATTAAAGGTAAAACCTTTTTCTCCACTCACTACCACGAACTTACTGACTTAGATAAAACCTTAAAACATTTAAAAAACATTCATGTATCAGCTTATGAAGAAGATGGCAAAATTACCTTTCTTCATAAAATTAAAGAGGGTAGTGTTGATAAAAGCTATGGTATTCATGTTGCTAAACTCGCAAACCTCCCAGACTCCGTTATCCAAAGAGCCTCTGAAATCTTGAAAGTTTATGAAGATAAAGAAAAAAAACGCGACATTAAAGTTCAAGAAGCCTTGCCAATTGATGAATTAATGCCTCAAAAATCGAAAATAGAAGAAGAAATAGAAAAAATTGACCCTTTAGAAACCACCCCAATGGAAGCCTTAAATATTTTGTATAAATTAAAAAAAGAAGTGAACAAAAATTAATCATTTCTTTTTTTATCGCTTCACGCTTCTTTACAAAAAGTAAAATAAAAAATAAAAAAATATATACAACATCTAAAAAATGTGGTATAGTGAATAATACGTCAAATGATAGACAATATACGTGATTAAACAATATAATGTCATATCAAAAGAAACATTAAAACAATGTTTCTTTTGTGTCCAATTAAATAAAAATATATTTTAAATCATTGTTATTACATATATTTTTTGATATAATTTAGATAATAGGAAAGCGTGATAATATGAATAAAAAGGGGCAAGCATTAGTAGAATTTATACTTATATTACCAGTTTTGCTATTAATAATTATGGCAATGATCGATATTGGTAATATTTTTTTAACCAAATACACTTTAAATAATGACTTAGATATCGTGACCAATTTATATCAAAATAATGACGTCAAAAACCTAGGCACTTATCTTGCCAGCGAAGACCTAACTTTAGATGATAAAGCCGTAAACGGTATCACCACTTTAACTATTAAAAAAAATATCGAAATAAATGCCCCATTATTATCAAACATCTTAGGAGAAAACTACGAAGTTACCTCATCTAAAGCCATATATCAAGACCTAGGAGGTCTTAACGGTGAATAATAAAGGACAAACTTTAATTGTATTTGTATTACTTTTACCTTTTTTACTCTTATTAATCGCTTTACTTTGGGAAGTAGGGAACTTACAAATCACCATTAATAAATATCAAACAGCTATTCAAGATACCATCAGATATGGTCTTAATCATCAAAATGAAGATGACTTAAAGCTCATTTTACAAAATCTATTAAAAGCCAATGATGTTCAGGGTGATATTCAAATTGAAATCAAAAATTATATCAAAATAAATGTCCAACAGCCATATGATGCTTTATATAATAATTTGTTTAATCATAAATTTGATATTGACTTAACCTACATCGGTTATAAAAATCAAAATCAAATAATTATTAAAAAGGAATAGAGGGATAAAATGGCAATAAAACAAGCAAAAATTATCACAGTAACATCAGTCAAAGGCGGTACCGGTAAAAGTACTTTCACATTAGCTCTTGCTGGCATCCTATCCACCAAAAAACTAAAAACAATTATTATTGATATGGATCTGCACTCTGGCGTTATTGCAGCATCTTTAAACTTAAAAATAAATAAAGATATTTATACATTAATTAATGACTATATGAATCATGGCTTAAAAGATTTAAATGAATACTTTATTAAATATAATGACTATATTGATGTCTTATCTGCCCCTAAAGACCCAAGACAAGTAGGAAAAATAAGCTCAAATTATATTGATATTTTACTGAAAAAACTGAAATATCAATATGATGTTATCTTAATCGATACTAATCATATTATCGATAATATCAATCTAGTCACCTTTGATAATAGTGATAACATTATTTATCTAATCACCAATGACCTTATGGATTTAAAAAACATGAAAACCATGCTCGCCATCTATAAAGATATGAATCTAACCAAATATACAATAGTCTTGAATAACGCTTTATCTAAAGATCGCCTAAGCGCCCAAGAAGTTACATCATACTTAGATAAAGAAGTAAATTATGTTTTACCCGCTAGTTCATATATCAAAAATCTAAGAAAACTAGTCATGGAAGGCAAAATTATCTCTTTAGAAAAAGCCTACCAAAAAGATAAAATAACCACTTTACTAAACAAACTAGTAGATAAAATTTTAAACTAAAGGAGGAAATATCATGGAAACTAAACGCTTTGTCGACGAATTTGCTCAAACAGCCGAACCTCAACTTTTAAAAGAAGTTGATGACTATGATGAATTTCCCAATAAAGAATTATTAGATGAGCTTAGAAGTAAAATAATCCAAAACATTATCGATAATAAAGATAAAACAAATGAAGATATGAAAGATTTTATCAAAGATGAAATTGATAAATCTATTGAAGGTTATGACCTATCTAATGAAGAACGTAGCTATATATATAATTTGATAGATAACGAAGTTAATGGTTATGGACCATTAACCGAACTTTTAAAAGATAAAGAATTAACCGAAATTATGGTCAATTCACCTAATGAAATATATATTGAGTTAGATGGTAAAGTAATCAAAGATGACAGCGTCAGTTTTATCAACGATGATCATATCATTAGAGTCGTTCAAAGACTCATCCAACCCATTGGAAAAACTATCGACATCGCTCATCCAATGGTCGACGCTAGACTAGAAGATGGTTCCCGTTTAAATGCCATATTACCGCCACTTTCTTTAAATGGTCCAGTTGTTACCATCAGAAAATTTAAAAGTGAACTCGCCAATATTGAAGATCTTCTTAGAACTGGAACATTAACCCCTTATATGGCAAGATTCCTAGAAGCCTGTGTCCATGCCAAATTAAATATCCTAGTAGTAGGTGGTACTGGAGCTGGTAAAACAACCCTTTTAAACGTTCTATCATCATTTTGCGATCCTAATGACCGTATCATTACCATTGAAGACGCCGCTGAATTAAAATTAAAACAAGAACACGTTATCTCCTTAGAAACTAGAACTACGAACTATGAAGGCGATGGAGCTATTACCATTAGAGATTTAGTTATTAATTCCCTTAGAATGCGTCCAGATCGTATTATCGTCGGTGAAGTTAGAGGAAAAGAAGCCTTTGACATGCTGCAAGCCATGAATACTGGTCATGAAGGTAGTATGACTACTATGCACGCTAATGGACCAGAAGATGCCCTAAATAGACTAGAAACAATGGTCTTAATGAATGGAGTAGAAATCCCTGTCATTGCTATTCGAGAATATATTGAAAGTGCTATTCAAATAGTTGTTCAAGTTAAAAGACTATCTGATGGTCGTAGAAGAGTCAGCAGTATCAATGAAATAATTGGTATGGAAAATGGTGAGATTAAGCAAAAAGAAATTTTCAAATTTAGACAAACTGGCGTTTTACCTAATGGTGACGTCGATGGAGAATTCTTACTCCATAAATATGTCCCAAAAGTATATCAAAGAATTAAAGCTAAAGGTATTGATGATCTAAAAGATATCTTTGGTGAATAGGAGGTGTAAAGGATGAATGGAAAATTCGATATTCAAAGCATTGAAAAACCAGTAAATCATGACATAACTATCGTTTTTTCACCATCTAAAAATGTCACCTCTTATACCTATCAAATATATCAAAATGATATTTTAATAAATCAAGTCGATGTTAATCAAAATACGAATGCTACTATTAAATTAACTGATACAGGCACTTATAAAATTACCGTTCAAACAAACTTAATAAATAACACCACTGATATGATAAATAGTGGAGAATATATTATTGATAAACAAGCTCCAGAAATCAATATTTCCTCAAATAAAATTATTACCAAACCGACAGATAATAAAGATTTAATCTCCTGCACAGCTACTGATAATCAAGACGGTAACCTAACCAGTAATATTAAAACTAATATCGATTCTATAACCTTAAATAAAGCTGGAAATTATACCTATACCTGTCAAGTTCAAGATGCCGCTGGTAATATTGCTAGCCAAAATGCTAATATTGTTGTTGAACCACATAATACCTCAATTTATATTATTCAAATAACTTGTTTAATTGTCTTATTTTTCCTAATAATTCGTATTATCAAACTATGTAAAGTAATTAAACTAGAAGAAAGACTAGACCCTTATATCATTAAATCAATTAAAAACGATACCATTAGTACATCAGAAAAATTAAACAAACTATATCAAAAGTTTTTAACACTATTTACTAGTAAATTGCAAAAATCAGTTGTTGCTACTAAATATGCTAATAAACTAGAAAAATATACAATTGTAAGTACTACCCATAAAACTGGTTTTGATATTTTAAGCGGTAAAATTATCATCGCCTGCCTTTTAACCATCATGGCAATCATTATTAAAGCCTTTCAATTTAAACTCTTAGGTAGCCTAGAAACTTTAGGTGTCTTTATACTTGGATTCTTCGTTTTAGATATTTATTTATTTGCTAAATATAAAGTATTTCGTTGGAACTTAGAAAGTGACTTCATCGCCGCCATCACCATCATGAATAACTCTTTTAAATCTGGACGAAGTATTATTCAAGCCATTGAAATAGTTGCCACCGAAGTAGGGGGAACCATCGGCGCTGAATTTAAAAGAATGAATCTAGAACTTCTATACGGTCTTGACATTGGACAAGTATTTAAAAGATTTTCTAAAAGAGTAAACTTAGAAGAAGCTGCCTATCTAACCGCCTCTTTAACAATTTTAAATAAAACTGGTGGTGACATCATCAAAGTCTTTACTGCCATCGAAAGAAACCTTTTTGATAAACGTAAATTACGCTTAGAACTAAAAAGCCTAACTAGCGGAAGTCGTATTATCGTCTACGTTCTATTAGGTATTCCATTCTTATTTATCTTAGTTATTAGTTTAATTAATCCAAATTACTTTTTGCCATTTATTACAACAGATATTGGACGTATCCTCTTGATATTTATGATAATTTACTATATAATTTTTGTGGTAGTAGTTCGTAAGGTAATGAAAGTGGTGATTTAATGGAAAATCAAATCAAATTCATTGAAAAAATTTACGATAAAAAACAACTAAATGAAATTGAATACAAATTGAAATGTCTAGGTAATGACACTAAATATACTGTATCTAGTTTTTGCCTAACTAGACTAATCATTTCTATCACCGCTTTTATCTTAACTATTTTATTAACCGATATGGGCTATATATATGCCCCATTTGTCGCTATTGCCTGTTACTATTTGTTTTATTATTTTAATATTACCAAAAAAACAAAAAACCGTAATAGACGTCTAGAACACCAAGCGATATACTTCTTTGAAATTTTAACCTTAACCTTAGAATCTGGACGTAACTTAGAAAATGCTTTAAAAGTTACCTGTGACAACGTCGATTCCGAAATTTCTCAAGAATTTAAAAAAGCTCTGAACGAAATGAATTATGGTAAATCCTTATTTGAAGCTCTAAGCGATCTAAAAAATCGTATATCATCAGATATTATTAATAACATAATATTAAATATAATTTAAACAAATAGATTTGGTAATAGTATTTTAGATACTCTTTATAATGAAGTAGACTTTCTAAGAGATAAAGAACTACTTACTGTCAAAGAACAGATAAATAAAATTCCTAATAAAGTTAGTATCATCTCAGTACTATTTATCGTTCCATTAATTTTAGTCTTAATACTCGGACCATATTTGATTGAATTCATTAGTTAGGAGGAACATCCATGTATTATTTTATCGGAATAAAAGGAACTGGTATGAGCGCACTTGCTTGTTTTCTGCACGACCTTGGTTATAAAGTTAAAGGCAGTGACGTTGAAAGACACTTTTTTACCGAAAAAGGTTTAAATGAAAGAAATATCGAAATATTAACTTATGATGCTGATAATATTACCAAAGACATGGTAATCATTAAAGGCAATGTTATCAAAGATGACCATCCAGAATATCAAAAAGCCTTAGAACTTGACTTAAAAATATATACCTATCAAGAGATGATTGCCAAATTAACTAAAATGTTTATGACAATCACTGTTGCTGGTTGTCATGGTAAAACAACCACATCTACAATGGCATACCAAGTTTTAAATGAAATCAAAGGAGCCAACTGCTTAATTGGCGACGGTACCGGACTTGCCAACAAAGAAAATAAATATTTTGTCTTAGAAGCCTGTGAATACCAAAGACACTTTCTTGCTTATACTC
Source organism: uncultured Bacilli bacterium (assembly GCA_944358815.1). GTDB lineage: Bacteria > Bacillota_I > Bacilli_A > RF39 > UBA660 > Coprosoma. The sequence goes on from CALVRX010000027.1 coordinate 39,300, forward strand.
CATATTATGCCATTATTACCAATATTGAATTAGATCACGTCGATTACTATAAAGACATCGACGATGTTATTGATGCCTTTACTGAATATGCAAATAATGCCGAAAAAATGGTTATTGCTTGCGGTGATGATCCTTATACTCATAGTTTAGAAGTCGATAAACCTATCTTTTACTATGGCTTAGATGATGATAACGACATTATCGCTAAAGATGTTCAATATCATGAAAATGGTACTGCTTTTGACGTTTTTGTCGAAGATAATTACTATGGTCATTTTGACCTTCCAATTTATGGTAAACACATGCTCTTAGATGCGCTAGCTGTTATCAGTTTAGCCTACTATGAAAGATTTGATGCCAAAGAAGTATCAAAAATTTTAAAAAATTTCCATGCTGCTAGACGTCGCTTTAATGAAACCGTTGTTGGAACCAATGTCGTAATTGATGATTATGCCCACCATCCAACCGAACTAAAATGTACAATTAAATCAGCTAGACAAAAATATCCAGATAAAAAAATTATCGTTATTTGGGGTCCCCATACTTATACTAGGACTAAGGCGTTCAAAGACGAATATATTGAAATATTAAAAACTGTTGATCAAGCCTATGTCATGGACATATATGCTGCAAGAGAGCAAAAAGGTGATATTGACATTGATATAAATGACATCATCAAAGCTGTTCCTAATGCTAAGCATATTACTGATCAAGAAGCCGATAAACTATTAGATTATCAAAACTCAGTCTTATTATTTATGAGTCCCAATGATTTAACATCCTTTGAACAAGATTATATAAATAAATATAATGAAAAATATGATGAAGAATCTACTACAAAATAGATTCTTTTAATTTGTTCAAACTCTTTTTCTTTTTTTAAAAAATATAGTATAATTAAAACGGTGGTAAAATGTTTGAACGTTTAGAAACATTAATTGGTAGTAAAATCAATTTACTTCAAAATAAAACTGTTATGGTAGTTGGACTAGGTGGAGTAGGTGGGCATGCCTTTGAATCACTAGTTAGAAGTGGTATTGAAAATATAATTGTTGTTGATAGTGACACCATTGAACTATCTAACTTAAACCGTCAAGCCCTAGCCTTTCAAAATACCATCGGTATACCTAAAACTCAAATAGCCGTCCATCTAGCTAAAAATATCAATCCAAATTGTCATATAATTTCATATCAAATATTCTTAACCGAAGAAAACATCGATAGTATTTTTAATCAAAAAATAGATTTTGTCATCGACGCTATTGACACCATAAAATCTAAAAAAATTCTTATTAAAACTTGTCTCAAAAAAAATATTCCCATTATATCAGTCATGGGTACCGGTAATAAAATGCACCCAGAATTATTAGAAATTAAAGACATACGGCAAACCACTTACGACCCCATTGCCAAAATCATTAGAAAAATGGTCAAAGAAGAAAAAATAAGTCAAAAAATACCTGTCGTTTTTTCTACCGAAAAACCATTAATTCAAGGCAAAGTAGGTTCCAACGCCTTTGTCCCTGCCACAGCTGGACTACTTGCATCAAGTTACGTAATTAATAAACTATTGGAGGTAAAACATGAATGAACAAATTAAAAATATATTAAAAAAAATGCAAGGTTCATTGCTTGGTATTGGCTTTGATAACGATGATCTGTTAGACATTATCGAAAATAACGATAATATTCATACCTGTTTTTTACTAACCCCCAAAAAAATCAATAGTAAAAACTTTAACATGACTAAACATGGTAGAAATAAAAAAATCAATATCAAAAAAATAAAAAAACATTTTAAAAAGAAATCTATCGATAATATTTTATGTAATTATAAGACAATTAAACAATTTCAAAAATCCTTTGTTCCAAATAGTATATATTTAAATAATCATAATTTGTACATTTATGGTAGCAAAAGAGAAATTAAAAACTTGCAAAAAAAATACCAAAGATATACTAATAATACGGAAATTATATCTTCTGATGATGGTTGTATCTTAAAAGTTAATAATAAAAACACTAAAAATAACTTTTTCAAAGATAATTATTATAAAATCAAAGATACTGCCTCTGAGGCTTTAGATTTAATTACTGATATATTAATCAATTAAATAGTAAAACAAATATAATTTAAACTAGGAGTGATAAAGATGAATCAAAATGAAAATTTAGAAATAACAATTCCATCCACCGAATATCTGCAAAATTCCAGATTAATTCAAAAAATAGGCTTCCAAACAACCAATTATACCAATACTTATGAAGATTACTGGACTAATACCATAAGTGATTATTATACTAATTGCTATACTTTTTTTGATAAAGTAAATCGTTTTGGACAATTAACTGGTAATAAAATAAATACCTATTGTGGCGTTAGACCCATTTTAAAAGGCAAACAAATTCCTGAAATAGTCAATCATGCGAAAAAAACAGTCAAAAAAAACGGCTTAACAGTTATCCCTTTTGGTAATTGGTATAAAGCCAAGCCCTCATCATTAAATGTCAAAATCCAATGTTATCCAAATAATAACACATATATGTTTGTAAACACCGATTTATATAATATTGCACCACTAACTTGGTATTACGATGAAAAAGCAAACTTATTATTATCTGAAAAAATACTATTCTCATCTCCAATTGTTTTCTCATCACATGATAAATATAATGGTATTTTCAAACAATCTGATTTATATAAAATATTGAATACCACATTTGCCAACCAAGCCTTTCATCAAAATATCATAAGCAAAAAACTTATTCATAAAATATAAATAACAGTAATTAATTATAATGTAAAATATATTGACAAAATACGCTTTCTATGCTAATTTATTAGTAGACACATGAAAGTGTTTTTTATTTGAAAAAAAGTAGGTGAGGTATATGGCAAAAAAAGAAAAAAAATCTAATAAAAAGAAAACAGAAAAAAAGAAATTTTTAGGTGGTCTTAGAGGTGAATTCAAACAAGTTAGATGGCCGAAGAAAAAAGAAATGTTTAAATACTCAGTAGCTGTTTTACTATGTATCGTCATTTTCGCAATATTCTTTATGTTGTCAGACGTCATAATTGCTGCAGTAAGAACATTAGTGGAGGGGTAATTAATGGAAAAACAATGGTATGTTGTCAACACTTATTCTGGACATGAGAATAAAGTAAAAGAAAAACTTGAAATGCGTGCTAGTTCTATGGGCATGGAAGACTATATATTAAGAGTTGTTGTCCCTGAAGAAACTGTCATAGATGCTAATGGTAAAGAAAAAAAAGTTAAACTTTTTCCAGGCTATATCTTAGTCGAAATGGTCATGACTGATGAAGCATGGTTTATCGTCAGAAACACTCCAGGTGTTACTGGATTCATTGGCTCATCTGGTAAGGGAGCTAAACCATTCCCATTAACTCCGGCAGAAGTTGATAAAATTTTAGGTTCTATGGGTATGAGTAGATTAGATGCTGAAAACGATCTTAAAGAAGGCGAGAAAGTTAAAGTTATTTCTGGACCATTTGAAGGCATGTATGGTGTAATTAAATCAGTGAACTTAAAAGAAGCAAAACTAGAAGTATCAATCGATTTATTTGGACAAGAAACAACAGTTGAACTTGAATTATCACAAATAACAAAAGCCTAAAGTAACATCAATTGTTACTTTTTTCTTTTACAATCTTTGTATGAATTTTCACATTAATAAAAATTGACCTAATTAAAATCAAAAAAATAACTACATATACCAAATATCCAAAATATTCGATATAACTAAAATGAAACTTTGTATAATCCAATAAAGCATTATAAAAATTAAGCATAGACTCTTTGCCAATAAATGCAGAGCCACCTACACTAAAAATAGTTATAAATAAAATAATTACACTAGCTAATATCCCTATAAATAAATATAATCCTAAAATAGTAACAATAAATATGATAATTTTAAATAATTTTTTCGGCATTTTTTCTTGCTTATAATCAAATTTAATTTTTTGATACACTTCTTTATAATTCATTTTTTTAACTAAAATAATATTTCTAATTTTAAAAAATATACAAGCAAAAATCAATGTATAAAATATAATCGCAAATATTTGCCTAAATAACTCCATATTAGTCACACCCTTATCTTTAAATATTATAGCATACAAAGTTAAATGCATAAAAAATAAACAAATACATAAAATAAAACGATTACCTAATTATAAATCGGTTTTAAAACAAAAATAATAACAAAAAAGTTTACATTTTAAACAAAATGTGCTATTATTAATACGCTATATTATTTTTGATATAGAAAAAAGTGGGAGATTACCAAATGAGATAAAAAGCGGATAATCATTGGAACCACCCACGAAAAAAATTATAGGAGGTGTTTTTCGTGGCAAAAGATGCAAATAACAAAATTAAAAAAATCAAAATTCAAATTCCTGCCGGAAAAGCAACACCAGCTCCACCAGTTGGTACAGCTTTAGGACCTGCCGGAATTAACTTAGGAGAATTTTGTACTAAATTTAACGATGCAACTAAAGACAAAATGGGAGATATTCTACCAGTTGAAATCACTGTTAATGAAGACAGAAGTTTCAGCTTTGTAGTTAAAACTCCACCAGCCGCTTTCTTAATTAAAAAAGCCTGCGGCATTAAGAAAGGCTCAGTTAACGGTAAAAATGAAACTGTTGCAACCTTATCTAAAGACAAACTTAGAGAAATCGCTGAAACGAAACTTCCAGATTTAAATTGCTATACTGTTGAAGATGCAATGAAAATTATCGAAGGTACAGCATTAAATATGGGCGTTAAAATCGAAGACTAAAACCCATGCTATGTGGGAGGAATAATCCGCAAAAACCACAAGGAGGTAAAAAGATGAAAAAAGGTAAAAAATATTTAGCCGAGACTCAAAAACTTGACAAAAATAAACTTTACACTAAAGAAGAAGCTATTAAACTAGTAAAAGAAACATCTTACGCTAATTTTGATGCTTCAGTAGAAGTAGCTATGCACTTAAACTTAGATACTAAAAAAGCCGACCAACAATTAAGAGGCGCTGTTGTCTTACCAAAAGGAACTGGTAAAACTAAAAAAGTTTTAGTAATTGCTAAAGGTGATGCTGCTAAAGCTGCCAAAGAAGCTGGCGCTGACTATGTTGGCGACACTGATATGATTGAAAAAATCCAAAAAGAAAATTGGTTTGACTTTGATAGTTTAATTGCTACTCCAGATATGATGCCTGCTTTAGGTAAAATTGGTCGTATCTTAGGACCAAAAGGTTTAATGCCAAACCCTAAAACTGGTACAGTTACAATGGATACTAAAAAAGCCGTTTAAGAAGTTAAAAAAGGTAGAATTGAATACCGTACAGATTCTTATGGAAATGTACACGCTTTAATCGGTAAAACTTCATTTAGTGATGAAGACTTATTAGAAAACTTAAAAACCTTTGTTACTTTAATCATCAAATCTAAACCAAGTGTTGTTAAAGGAACATATGTTAAAAATATTTCCCTATCAGCAACTATGGGACCTGGTATTAAAGTAGATCCAAATAGCTTTGACAAATAAAATAAGCTATGTTATAATTAATTCGTAATTTGATTATGCCGTAGACAGTAGGTGCTAAATGCTTAATTTCCTACCGAGACATTGAATAAAGTCTTTTAACTCTGGCATAATAACCAGAGTTTTTTAAACGGCAAACGGAAAGAGAGGTGCTAGAAGTTGGCTAACCAAAAAATCTTAGATAAAAAACAAGAAATCATCGATGAAATAGCTGAAAAAACTAAAAATGCTACTGCAACAGTCCTTTTTGAATATCAAGGATTAACTGTTGATGAAACCAATGAACTTAGAAGAGCCTTAAAAGAAAACGATGCAGAATTCAAAATCTATAAAAATACATTGGTTAAAAGAGCCTTTGACACTTTAAAAATCGATTTAAATGACGATTTAAAAGGACCAAAAGCTATGGTATTTGGACAAGATCCTGTTGCTCCAGTTAAAGTTTTATATAACTTTGCAAAAAAGCACCCAGCTTTAGTTGTAAAAGCTGGTCTAATCGATGGTGAAAAAACTGATGAAGCAAAACTTTCAGAATTATCAAAACTACCATCAAGAGAAGGATTACTTACAATGCTTGCAAGTGGACTTATCTACCCACTTAAGAGTCTATCTATTTGCTTAGATTTATATGCAAAAGATTTAAAAGAAAAAGAAGAAAATTAGAAAGGAATGATATAAATGGCAAAAATTAATAAAGATGAATTTATCGCTGGTTTAAAAGAAATGACTATGCTTGAAGTTATGGAATTAGTAGACGCTATGAAGGAGGAATTTGGTGT
>CALVRX010000028.1 GCA_944358815.1 uncultured Bacilli bacterium
TTTTGTAATAGCCGCAGTTAATGTTGTTTTACCATGGTCAACGTGTCCAATAGTACCAATATTAACATGTGGTTTTGAACGGTCAAATTTTTCTTTTGCCATTATATTTCCTCCTTTTTCTTTTTCAATAAACATTTTAACATGACTAAACTAAAATTTCAACAGTTTTAATTTAGTTTCCACCATTTTTTTTGATAATATCTTCAGCGATATTCTTAGGTACTTCTTCATAGTGATCAAACTTCATAGTGAAGTTACCTCTACCTTGAGTATTTGAACGTAAACTTGTTACATATCCAAACATCTCTGAAAGTGGTACCATTGCATCTATACTTAGGGCATTACCACGTGATCTTTGACCCATTGGTCTACCACGTCTTGCAGTAATATCACCCATAACAGTTCCTAAAAATTCATCAGGTACTGTTACTTCAACACTCATAATAGGCTCCAAAATAACTGGGTCACACTTATTCTTAGCTTCTTTTAAAGCAAGTGAAGCTGCAACCTTAAATGCCATTTCTGATGAGTCTACATCGTGATATGAACCATCGTGTAAAGTAGCTTTTACATCGATAACTGGGAATCCTGCTAAAATACCAGACTCCATAGCCTCTTGCAAGCCTTTATCGACAACTGGGATATATTCTCTTGGAACAACTCCACCAACAATAGCATCGACAAATTCATATCCCTTACCAGGATTAGGTTCAAATTCAACCCATACGTGTCCGTATTGTCCACGTCCACCTGATTGTTTAATATATTTTCCTTCACAGTCGCCTTTCTTCTTAATAGTCTCTCTGTAAGCAACTTGTGGATTACCGACATTAGCTTCAACACTAAATTCTCTTTTTAATCTATCGATAATAATATCTAAGTGTAACTCACCAACACCAGCAATAATTGTTTGACCAGTTTCATGATCAGTTGTTGCTCTAAATGTTGGATCTTCTTCAGATAATTTCTGTAAAGCTAAAGCCATCTTATCTTGGTCATCTTTACTCTTTGGTTCAACTGCAAGTTCGATAACTGGTTCTGGGAACTCCATTGGAGCTAAAATACAAGCGTGTTTCTCATCACATAAAGTATCACCAGTAGTCGTGTTCTTAAGACCAACAACTGCCGCAATATCACCAGTATAAACATCGGTAATTTCCTTTCTGTGATTAGCGTGCATCTGTAAAATACGTCCAATTCTTTCCTTTTTATCTTTGTTAGAATTTAAAACATATGAACCATTAGATAAGTGACCAGAGTATACTCTGATAAAAGTTAAACGTCCAACAAATGGATCTGTCATAACTTTAAAAGCTAAAGCTGAGAATGGTTCATTATCACTTGGATGTCTCTTAATAGGATTACCATTTAAATCTACACCTTCGATAGCTTCAACATCAGTAGGTGCTGGTAGGTAATCAACAACCGCATCAAGTAATAACTTAATACCTTTGTTTCCAAGTGCAGTACCGCACATAACTGGGAAGAATTTAACAGCTAAAGTGCCTTTTCTAATAGCTGCTTTAATTTCATCTACGGAAATCTCTTCTCCCTCTAAATATTTAGTCATTAAATCATCGTCAAATTCCGCTACAGCCTCGATTAAATCGTTACGTTTTTCTTCGACTAAATCGACTAAATCAGCTGGAATATTGATAATTTCTGGTTCTTCTTCTTGTTTACCATCGTATTTATAAGCTGTTCTAGTTACCAAATCAATAATACCATTGAAATCACTTTCCGCACCAATTGGCCATTGTATTGGTTTAGCATTAACACCTAAACGCTCATCAATACTCTTTAAACTATATTCAAAATCTGCTCCCATTTTATCCATTTTATTGGCAAAAATCATTCTAGGAACATTGTATTCAGTTGCTTGTCTCCAAACAGTCTCAGTTTGTGGTTCAACGCCCGCTTGCGCATCAATCAAAGCAACCGCACCATCTAGTACACGTAAACTTCTTTGTACTTCTACAGTAAAATCAACGTGTCCTGGTGTATCGATAATATTTAATCTATAGCCTTTCCAATATGCAGTAGTTGCTGCAGATGTAATAGTAATACCACGTTCTTGTTCCTGCTCCATCCAGTCCATCTGTGAAGCGCCATCGTGAGTTTCACCGATTTTATGGATTTTGTGAGTATGGAATAAAATTCTCTCTGTACATGTAGTCTTACCAGCATCAATGTGAGCCATGATACCAATATTACGAGTTTTATCTAAACTATATTCACGAGCCATATTCTTTTTCCTTTCTTAAAATTACCATCTATAATGAGCAAATGCCTTATTAGCTTCTGCCATTCTGTGAGTTTCCTCACGTTTTTTAACCGCAGCTCCAACGCCGTTAGAAGCATCGATTATCTCATTAGCTAAATTTTCAGCCATAGAGTGTCCGCCTCTTAATCTAGCATATTGAACAAGCCATCTAAGTCCTAACGCTTGTGCTCTATCAGGACGTACTTCGATAGGTACTGGATAGTTAGCTCCACCTACACGTCTTGTCTTAACCTCTAAAGCTGGTTTGATATTTTCAAGTGCTTTGTTAAATACTTCAACTGGATCGCTATCAGTTTTTTCTTTAACCATATCAAACGCATCATAAAGAATAGTTTGTGCAGTTCCTTTTTTACCATCTAACATAATTTGATTAATTAACTTAGTAGCAACCCTAGATTTGTAAATAGGATCTGGTAAAACATCTCTTTTAACAGCTCTTCTCTTACGCATAATAATCCTCCTTCCATCTTAATTTATTTTAAATAAAATTATTTACTTTTTGGTTTCTTAGTACCATATTTAGAACGACCTTGTCTTCTTGCGTCAACTCCAGCAGTATCCATAGTACCACGAATAATGTGATAACGAACACCGATTAAGTCCTTAACACGTCCACCACGAACAAGTACAACACTGTGCTCTTGTAAGTTGTGTCCCTCTCCTGGAATATAAGTATCCACTTCTCTTCCGTTCGAAAGTCTAACACGTGCATATTTTCTTAAAGCTGAGTTCGGTTTCTTTGGTGTCTTAGTTCCAACACGAGTACATACACCACGTTTTTGTGGAGAATTACTTACTGTCTCTTTTTTATCTTTGCTGTTATATCCAATATTCAAAACTGGTGATTTACTTTTTCTAGTTTTAGAACCTCTTCTTTTTCTAACAAGTTGATTAATAGTTGGCATAATCTAACCTCCTTTCATTACACATACCCAGGTGTTTCATTTTTCTTCTTAATTAAAGATTTACCCAAAGGTAAACCTAAAATTAAAATGCATAAATAATATACCATTTCATTATATGAATGTCAATAATTTTTATTCTTTTTTTTGGCAACAACTCTGCTTTTTGTTTCTTTATTAAAACAAATATAACTTAATTATTTAATATTATCCTCTACTCTATTGTATATTACAACTAAATATCAGCAAAGTTATCTCAAATTAATTATATTGAAATTCTATTAGTAGAACTATTATATATTTGTATTTGATTACCACCATTTAAATCAGTTCTATACAATACACCACCACTAGCTTCGCCACTACTTCCTTCGTTATTAACAGCAAAATATAAATATTTACTAGAAGAAGTCATTACAGAACAATTTTCATAAAGTTCATCTATAGCACTTTGTACATCGGTACTAGATAGTCCACTTGTTTCATTATCATAAGTAACTTGATTACTTGGAAAATAAGTAATTGCAAATACACTCACGCTACTAAAAAGTAAACCGCCACATACAAATATAAACATTCTATTTTTCAATACTTTCTTTACTTTTTCTTTCATCTCTTCTTCCCCTCTATCTTAACCTTACATATTAATTATAAAAAAATAATAAAAAACAACTTAACCCCACAAGGTTAAACTTAATAAACAATATTTATTAATCTTCTCTATCTATATTAGTAAATAAATCATCAGAAAAAAAATCTTTCAAAGTAATGCCTAATCCATCACATATCCTAACAATAGTAAGTAATTTAGGATTAACGGAATTACATTCAATAATATTTTGAACCGTGCTTTGGGTAAGTAAGCAAATGGTTGCTAGTTTATTTATTGAAATATCTCGCTCTTCACAAATTTTAAGTAATTTCTTCGACATTGCTTCACTTAACTTCACAAGCCTCACCTTATATTAAGTTTAACAATATTAATCGTATATCGTTTAACCATACAAGGTTAAATAAAAACAACTATACAAAACTTGTATAATTGTTTAAAAATCTTTTTCAATACAAAATACTGCATAAAGTAGAACTGACTTAATTTGTTTTTCTTTATCAAAGCCGAAATTTCTCGCACTAATTCTAATCATATATTTTGGCTTATACTTTTCAAAGTAAGCATTTAAACTCTTAGAACGTACCGTATCACCAGCCTTAACCTCTACCGGAATAATTCCATCTTTTAAATAAAGTAAAAAATTAACTTCAGAAATATTATTTTGCCAGTAAAACAAATCGTGTTTATTACATATTAATTGGTTAGCTACATAATTTTTTTGCAATAACCTCTTTATAAAGTGAAATATTATCAGAGATAAAATTTAACATTTCATCACGTTTTTCATAGATAAAATTTGACATTTCATCACATTTTTCATACATAACACAATCAAACATCAAATTATTTAAAACAAATTTAAAATAAATCTATTTCATTAATTATAATTATTGAATCATCATAATCTATATTGGTGATATAATGAAAATTTTTTCTATTAATCATTTAATACTTATTTTTTTATTAATATTATTTTCAGTATTAATTGGACTCAAAATTAAAAAAAATAAAAACAATTTGTCATATATTTTAATTTTCCTACCATCTTTAGAAATATCAAAATTTATATTTTTAATATTAATAAATGATTTTAAAATAAATAACGATTTGCCTTTGCAACTATGTTACTTATATCCATTCATTGGTCTAACCTACTTAAAAACAAAAAAAGAATTCCTATTAAACTACTTAGGAGCATTCGGTATTTTTTTTAGTTTCTTTGCCATTCTCTTTACAAATCCCACCAATATCTTCGATTTTCGTATTTTATATTGTTATATTTATCACTTTTTCTTATTAATATTAGGCATATATATAACTAAAAATTTTAAAACTAAATTTTCTTTCAAAAACATATTAATTATGTTTATACAAATAATCATCGCTTTTATAGCTAATTCCATAATAAAAAATGGCTCTAATTATATTTTCTTAAATACATTCTTAGACCCATTTAAATATTTTAACTATATCGATAACGTTGCCATTTTCTATATTAAATTTCATAACATTTCTATCAACGATATTTTAATATTACTCATAAACAGTTTAGGAATCTTCACATATATCATTCTATTTACTACATTAATAATTTCTTTTAGTTCTTTATGGCTTTATATATTCAGTAAAAAATAATCTTCTAAACTCAAAAGAAATAAAATCCCTAATATAAAACAAATTTAATCCACTACATTTTCATGGATTTTAATCATTGTATTGGTTTTGAGCTCTTAATTCTTGTTAAATTTTTTGACCTAGTACTTTCGATTGCAAGCACATCACTTTCTATTTGCATACCTCTTCTATCTTCTTCGCCTAAAACAAATCTCATATTTTCCTTCTTAGCCGCTAAAACATCCAAATTAGCATTAATATAAGCAACCATCACATTAATTTTTTCATCGTCACCATATTGATTATGAAACTCTTGCACTAAAGTTTTTAGCTCTTCATAAGAGCAAGAATCTATTGTTTCTTTAAAATTGTCAAAATCATTAGGTATTACTTTTCTAACAAAATCACTCAAATGATAATTTTTAATAAACCACCTAGCTTTAATTAAATCATCATTTTGCGCATCGTGATTATTGATTCTTCTAAAAACCTCTAGCATATCATCCAATAATAAATTATCATTACCATTATTAACTATATAATTTAAAACTATAAAATAATGCTTTGAAAACTGTTCTATATTTTCATAATGAAAATTTCCAGAATTATCAAAGCCAGCTAAAGAACCAGTATATCCAGCAGCTAAAAGTCGCCTATACACAAAATCAAAAGTTCCCATCATATTAATTCACCTCATTTAATACTAAAAATAAAAACAAAACAACAAAATACTAGAATAAATTTTGCACGTTATTACTTAACTGTAAGCCATTTCTACATCATAGGAATATAAGAATTCTCCATAAAGTAATATAGCTTATTTTTTTTCTTATGTCAAATGTCAAAATTTGTTGGATTGCGTTCCAAAAATACGGAAAAATAAAAAAAGAGTGATTAATTCCCAAAAAAAATTATAATTAAATTAAACAAAAAACAGATATGCAAGAAAAAAATACTAACTATTTTCCAAACAATTAGTATTTATTTCAAATAAGGTTTTAAATACTTACCTGTATAACTCTCCTTACATTCAGCTACTTCCTCAGGAGTGCCAGTAACTACTATATTACCACCACCGTCACCACCTTCTGGTCCTAAATCAATAATATAATCAGCTACTTTAATCACATCTAAATTATGTTCGATTACTAAAACCGTATCACCGTTATCGACAATTCGGTTTAAAATAACTAACAACTTCTTAATATCATCACTGTGTAAACCAGTAGTCGGTTCATCCAAAATAAATAAACTTTTACCTGTTGGTTTTTTTTGAAGTTCCTTAGCTAATTTTACCCTAGCCGCCTCACCGCCAGAAAGAGTTGGGGCACTTTGACCAAGTTTAATATAAGAAAGTCCTACATCTGCAAGCATCTGTAATTTATTTTTAATCTTCGGTACATTCTCAAAAAACTTAAGGGCTTCCTCTACAGTCATCTCTAAAACCTCATAAATATTTTTACCTTTATATTTTATTTGTAACGTTTCACTATTATAACGTGTTCCATGGCAAACCTCACAAGGCACATAGACATCTGGTAAAAAGTGCATTTCAATCTTCTTAACACCATCACCCCAGCATGCCTCACATCTACCACCTTTAACATTGAAAGAAAATCTTCCCTTATCATACCCACGCATCTTTGCCTCTTTAGTCTGTGCAAAAACATCACGAATATCGTCAAATACCGAAGTATAAGTAGCTGGATTACTTCTTGGTGTTCTACCAATCGGTGCTTGAGATATATCGACCACTTTATCGATATTTTCTAATCCCTTAACACTCTTATAAGCACCTGGTTTCTCTTTAGATTTATATAAATTATTAGAAACCACCTTATATAAAATTTCATTTACCAAAGTACTTTTACCACTACCTGAAACACCAGTTACACATATAAACTTTCCAAGCGGAAACTTTACTCTAATATTTTTTAAATTATTCTCCTTAGCACCCACAATCTCTAAATATTTTTTATTACCACGTCTTCTTTTCTTTGGCACTTCTATTTTTAATTCACCAGTCAAATACTTACCAGTCAAACTATTTGGATTTGCCATTACCTCTTGTGGTGTTCCTTCGGCAACCACATTACCGCCATGTACTCCAGCACCAGGACCAATATCGACTAAATAATCTGCCTGCAGCATCGTATCTGTATCATGTTCAACCACAATTAAAGTATTACCTAAATCACGCATTTTCAAAAGTGAATTAATTAATCTTTGATTATCTCTTTGATGTAAACCGATAGAAGGCTCATCCAAAACATATAAAACTCCTGTAAGCTGTGAACCAATTTGTGTAGCTAACCTAATTCTCTGAGCTTCACCACCAGATAATGTTTTCGCCTCTCTATCCAAAGTCAAATATTCAAGTCCCACATTAATCAAAAATGAAAGACGAGACTTAATCTCCTTTAAAATTAAATTAGAAATTTCCTCCTGTTCTTTAGTTAACTTTAAATCACCTAAAAAACTATATAAATCTTTGATACTAAGCTGCGTTACTTCATAAATATTCTTACCGCCAACTAAAACCGAAAGCACATCATCATTAAGCCTAGCCCCATGACATTTTGGACATTTAAGCTCCGTCATATAATTTTCAATCCATGCTCTAATCCATGAACTCTTAGTTTCCATATAACGTCTCTCTAAATTAGTAATAATACCCTCAAAAAATCCCTTAGTTGTCCTCTTATTACCACTTTTAGAAGTATAATTAAATGTAAGTAACTCTGGCGAACCATATAAAACTATATCAAGCTCTTTCCTAGATAAATCTTTAACTGGTTTATCCATATCTATACCATGATGCCTACATGCCGTCTCTAAATTAGTATAAGTAATATTATTTTCATCACTAGTATTAATTGCCGCAATAGCTCCCTCATTAATACTTAAATTTTTATCCGGAATAATCAAATCCTCATCTATTTTGTATTTAACCCCTAGACCCTTACATTCTGGACAAGCCCCCCAAGGAGCATTAAAAGAAAACATTCTAGGCTCTAACTCTGGCAAAGAAAAATCACACTTTGGACAAGCATAAGTCTCACTCATAAGCATCTTTTCCCCACCAATAACATCGATTAATAACTTACCATGTCCAAGTTTACTAGCCACTTCCATACTCTCATAAAGTCTACTTCTAATTTCTGGTTTAATAACCAGCCTATCAACCACCACTTCAATAGTATGCTTTTTATTTTTCTCCAAATTAATATCTTGTGATAAATCATATTCTACATCATCGATAATGACTCTAACATAACCATCTTTTCTTAATGACAAAAGTAAATCCTTATGTGTACCTTTTTCTAGTGCTACAACTGGACCTAACACTCGAATTTTACTTCTCTCTGGTAACTTCATCACATCGTTAACCATCTCTTCAATACTTTGACTACTAATTGGTATATTATGTCTAGGACAATAAGGTACACCAATACGGGCAAACAAAAGCCTCAAATAATCATATATTTCCGTAACAGTTCCAACCGTACTACGAGGATTTTTATTAGTCGTTTTTTGATCAATACTAATAGCTGGTGAAAGTCCATCAATACTATCTACATCTGGTTTCTCAGAACCGCCTAAAAACTGTCTCGCATAAGCACTTAAACTTTCAATATATCTTCTTTGACCTTCCGCATATATCGTATCAAAAGCTAAACTACTCTTACCACTTCCAGACACTCCAGTCATCACAATTAATTTATTCTTTGGCAAAGTAATATTTATATTTTTTAAATTATTTTCTCTCGCACCTTTTACAATAATTTGATCCATATTATTTCCTCCTATAAACTTTTTTATTCATAAGCATTTTTGTCACCAAAATGATAATATCGCACAGCCTTCAAAACTTTAACCTTACCCTTAGAATGCTTAAGTATTTCCTCTATCTCATCATCGTTCATCTTAAAAGTTTGAACAAACCTCTCCAGCCTCACTTCTGGTAATATCTTGGCCATTTCAATTAACTCTTCTCTAGATATAACTCTAATAACCCGCAAATATTCAGCAACATACATATCAAAATATCCATAATAATTGTCATCGTGTTTTACTATATCGCCAAAACCGATAACCTCTGTCATTATCGATTTCTCAGAATCAACATATCTAAAGCAATCCTCGAAATTAGTACATAAATGAAAACCATTACCATAATTGCCCCATTTAATCTCCCCGTCAGCATGATAAACTTTTCCAACTTCAAAACTATCGCCATACCTATTAGTAAAATCTTTGTTAAATCCTTTATAACCCACTACAAACAATCTATCACATCCAAAACTACTACCAATATTATAACATTCATGTCAATATTTTATAATCACAAATACCATTTTACAAAGCAAACAAAAGTTTGTCAATTATTAAATAAAGAAAAAAGGAACCGTAGTTCCTTTAATCCCCATATCATATCAAAACGACATGGAATTCAATTACATATAAATCATACCATAATAAATGTAGATTGTAAATATGTAATCAATAATATTATATGTTTTTTAAAGAAAATAATACTATTTAATTTGACTAAAAAAACTAGTATCAATATTTGTATATTTTTTATATATT
Organism: uncultured Bacilli bacterium; assembly: GCA_944358815.1. Taxonomy (GTDB): domain Bacteria; phylum Bacillota_I; class Bacilli_A; order RF39; family UBA660; genus Coprosoma. The sequence continues at coordinate 10,007 of CALVRX010000028.1, forward strand.
TGATTTCTAGGAAACAAGCCATACTTTGATTTAATTCTTTTCACCGCAATCTTTTTAGAAATCTTATGTATATCTTTTAATTTCTTTTTTATTTTTACTTCGTTGCTCTTAAGCATAGTTTTATATGTCTTACCCTGTTCTATTCTATTTATTATTTCATCAACTTTTAAATCAATGTCATATAATTTGTGCAATTCCGCCAATAATTCATCATATAACTGATAATTTGTAACTTCATATTCATATTCAGTTAATACAATATTATACTTGACATATATTTTTCTAAGCTCTTCATAAAATTTTGTATTCTTATCTATATTGGATATAATCTTATATATAACATATATCATCCAAGATAAATCAATATTAACCATTAAATTACGACTGTTAAATTTATCTACACCAAAAAATTTTTGTAAATTATACATCATGCTTGCATTTATTTTATACTGTTCATCACGAGTTAATTCCTTTTTAGAACTAGAAGGATACTCAT
>CALVRX010000029.1 GCA_944358815.1 uncultured Bacilli bacterium
TTGATGGGTCTTTGTTTTCCTGGGTGAATTCAAAATCTATATTGACTTCTCCTGAGGTTTCATCACCTTTATAATTTGGATTATATTCTATTTTTACATGAACTTTTTTACTGGTTTTTGCTTCTAGTATTTCTCCTTTTTTATACCCTGTAAATGTGATAATTACAGCGTCTGGATTGGAGTTTTGTGCATTTGTTATAATATCATCTAGTTTAGCATCTAGTGTACCTTTATTTTCAATGGTAACATCGTATTCCATAGCATCGCCTTTTGAATACAAGTTTGCTTCCATTGAGGCACTTAATTTATCCCAATCTGGTTTTTTGGCATTTTCGGCATCACCGGTTGGCGTTCCATCGGTGACATTGGTTATTTCTATATCCCAGCTTGAGGTAACTGTTGAGGTTCCTTCTATTTTTAAGTTTGTTGTGAAAGCAGCATATCCTACTACCATACACAATAGTATTCCTACTAAACTAAATATGATAATATTTCTCTTTTTCTTTCCTCTGTGCATTACTTCTCACCCTTCTTATTGCTTACGACATATATTGACATATTTTTCCATTATTTTAATTATATATCATAGAAAATGCTTACGTAAGGTATTTGCAAGACTGTGTTTTAGGTGGGAATGTTATTTCATTTTAAAATGGTCAGATATTAAGCTATTATGTTTTAAATAAATTTGTATAATTATTAAAAAAAATCAGCTTTAAGCTGAAATTTTTATTGTTTCTTATTTAATTCTTTTTGTTTTATTTGGTGTAAAACTTTAGTACTGCCTAGTAAAGCGGTAATACTAGTTGCCTCTAAGATTAAAGCAGCTGAAAATATATTACCATCTTTGACTAAGATACTATGACCTAAGGCAATCAAACCAGAATAGATGAATAATTTTTCAACGGCTATTTTGGCTTTTTGCTTAGTTATTTCTTTTGTATTCATAATTATCCTCTATTTTTTAATTTTTTAGTTAATTTTTTTTCCTTAAGTTTATCACTAGTCATTAAAATACCACCTAAAGTAATAGCTGTGCCGACAGCGATACATACTTGATTTTCAGCAAGCGCACCAAGTGTTAATGTGGTTAAACCTGGCAATAATGTAATACCATTACTATAAACCTTTTCTTTTTCATATTTAATTTTTTCATTTAATATTTCTAATTCAGTTGGTTTATATTTGTTCATGTTGCACCTCCTTTTTGGCGTATATTATATTGTATGTTTTACCATCTTCAATAATTAATTCTTTATAGATAAAATAGTTTTTGGTTTGTAAAAAATGTTTTAAATCTTCAATATTAGTATGACTAGATAAAATTAAATCATTTTGAAGATCAAAGTTTAAGATTTTTTGGATATTTTTAGTACCCATACCACTAATAACAATAATTTCATCATTTAGATTAATATTATTTAAACCATCATTAGTAATAGCTGTAATATTAGCATGATATTTTTTGGCATTACTAATAGCAGTGTTTGTACAATATTTGGATTTATCAATGGCTAAACATTTGCAGTTTTTATATTTGTTTAAATAGATGTCTAAAAAGGCGTGGTCTGCACCAACGTCTATAACATTACTATTTGCAGGTATTAAATCACTGATGGCTTTTAATCTTTTAGATAGTTTCAAATTAATCACCTAGATAGTCTTTTAATTTTCTACTTCTAGATGGATGACGCAATTTTCTTAGAGCTTTGGCTTCAATTTGTCTGATACGTTCTCTAGTAACACCAAATAGTTGTCCAACTTCTTCTAAGGTTCTAGGGCGACCATCTTCTAGTCCAAATCTTAATCTAATGACTTTTTCTTCTCTTTCAGTTAAAGTTAATAAAACTTCAGATATTTCATCTTTTAATAGTTCATTTACGGCATAGTCTTCTGGACTCATATTAGTTTCATCAGGAATAAAGTCACCTAAGTGTGAGTCGTCTTCTTCACCAATAGGAATTTCTAGGCTGACAGGTTCTTGAGATATTTTATAAATATCTCTAATTTTTTCAACGCTAGTACCCATTTTTTTAGATAATTCTTCTTCGGTTGGTTCCCTATTTAGTTCTAGGGTTAATTGTCTTTCGACTCTAGCTAGTTTGTTTATAGTTTCAACCATGTGCACTGGTACTCTGATGGTTCTAGCTTGATCGGCAATGGCTCTGGTGATGGCTTGTCTAATCCACCAAGTGGCATAAGTTGAAAATTTATAGCCTTTTGTAACATCGAATTTTTCAACAGCTTTCATTAGTCCAATATTACCTTCTTGGATTAGGTCTAGGAAAAGCATGCCTCTTCCTACATATCTTTTAGCGATGCTGACTACTAGTCTTAAGTTTGCTTCAGCTAAGGTGGCTTTAGCTTGTTCATCGCCTTTTGCTATTCTATCAGCAAGTTCTAGTTCTTCTTCGGTGGTTAATAGTTTGATTTGACCAATCTCTTTTAAGTACATTCTAACAGGGTCATTAATAGTTAAATCTTTAGTTAATAGTTCATTACTAGTAGTGCTGGGATCTTCGTCATCTTCTTCATTTTCTGAAACGACCTTAATGTGATTTTCACTTAAGGTATTATATAAGTCATCTAGTGAGTCAGCATCTAATTCTAGGTTTTTTAGTTTTTCAGCTAGTTCTTCATAGGTAATACTACCTTTTTTCTTTCCAGCTTCAACTAGTTCCTTTTTTCTTTCTTCAAAAGTTTTCATTTCTCCGAACATTATTACACTCCCTTTTTCAACCCGACAATTTCTTCAGCTATTTTAGCTTTATCTAAAGGATCTGTCAAGGTTTTCATTTTATTTGTTAGTCTTTTTATTTCTTCTTTAACGTTGTAGTCTTTGATTACTCTAATATAATCCTCTATTTCTTCTAAAGTATACTCTTCTTTAGTATTTTCCATATTGATTTTACTAATGGTTTTCATTAATTCTTCATCACATTCAAGATAATCGATAAAGTCAGCTTCATTTATAAAACCAAAGTTTTTATAAAAGGAACTAATTTCTCTAGCTAGCTGTCTATATTCTTTATTTGGAATATAGGTAACTTTATTATTATACATAGTGATTACTTCAGGACTTTTTAACATATAATAGATTAAAGCACTCTCGGCTTTTTCATATTTATCGTTTTGAATTTGAGGTTTAGGTTTGCTTGCTATTATAGGTTTTGGTTTTGTTTCTAGATGTTTTCTGATAAGTTCTTCATCAATATTCATTTCTGTGGCTATTTTTTTGATGGTTAAATCTTTTAAGATGTCATCATCAATTTTATTTAATTCAGTAATGATTTCACTGATGTATTTAGCTTGATCGACACTACTGGTTAAATCTTTGCCTTGTTTTAAATATGATAGTTTAAAGTCCATGACGCTAATGGGGTTATCGATTTTTCTTTGAAAGGCATCTTTACCTTTTTTTTGGATATATTCATCGGGATCTAAATCATCTTCTAAACGGATGATTTTAGGAGTAACACCGATTTTTAATAATTCGTTGGTGCAGGACATAGTCGCTTTAGCACCTGCTTCATCACCGTCAAAGCAAAGAATAATATCTTTAGCCATTCTTTTTATTAGATGGGCTTGAGTTTCAGTGACGGCTGTTCCCATTGTGGCAATGACATTTTTAATACCAACGGTATAGGCTCTGATGACATCCATGAAGCCTTCCATGATGATGACTTGATTTTTTTTTCTAGCAATATCTCTAGCTCGATGGTAGTTATAAAGTAATTCACCTTTTTTAAAGATTTCGGTTTCTCTGGTATTAAAGTATTTAGAGTTATCTTTTTTATTATAGATTCGACCACTATAAGCGACAGGGTTGCCATCTAAGTCATATAGTGGAAACATGATTCTATCATAGAATAAATCATAATAGCCATAGTCATTTTTACCGATTAAACCGCTTTTTAAGACTTCATCTGGGTTAAATTTTTGAGTTAATATTTTAGATAAGGTATCGTGTTTTAAAGATAGACCTATTTGAAATTCTTTGATGACATCATCACTGATATTTCGACCTTTTAGATATTCTCTCGCTTCTTGACCAGCTTTAGTGTTTAAGTTGTTAATATAAAATTTTAAACTTAAATCATATATTTGATGAAGTTCTTTATGGGTTTGTTTTTTTTGGATTTTGCCAATATTGACAGATATACCACCTAAGTCAGCAACTTTTTTTACAGCTTCCATAAAGGAGATGTTTTCATAATCCATGATAAATTTAAAAACAGTTCCCGTGGCTCCACATGAGAAACATTTGTAAATCTGTCTAGATGGGCTGACGCTCATAGATGGGTTATTGTCATCATGAAATGGACATATACCAAAGTAGTTTTTACCTTTTGGGGTTAGAGGTATATATGAGGAGATAACATCGACAATGTTGACGCTATTTCTTATTTCGTTGATTTTTTCTTGACTTAATGTGTTCATGATTTATCCCCCTATTATTAATATACGATTTTTTTAGGCAATTTCCTTTTTTTATTATAAAAAAAATTACAAAAAAGTATATTTTTTTGCTTTATAACATATATTATTCTTAAAAGAGGCGGTTATTATGAGTTTGAAGAAGATTAAGATTATCAGTGTATTTGGAATGTTTTTATTATGTTTTTTAACGCATTTTCTTTATAACTGGCTTCCTAATAGTTTATTTAGTATCTTTTTTCCAGTTAATGAAAGTATTTGGGAACATATGAAAATGATTGCTAGTAGTATTTTGATTTTTAGTATAGTTGAATATTTGCTTTATAAGAAATATAGAGTTAATCATAATAATTTTGCTTTAAGTATGTTTTTAGAAATAGCATTTTCAATTATAATATTTTTAATTATTTATTTACCAATATATCATTTTACGGGTTCGGTGTTTATTTTAAATTTAATAGTTTTATTTATAAGTATTTATTTTGTGAATATAATTTCTTTTTATATTTTAAGGTTAAGACCATTACATAAGGAAATTATTAGTATAATAGGTATTATTTTAGTTTATATTTTGTTTGGCATTTTAACTTATTATCCACCAAGTAATTATTTATTTTTAGATCCTGTAGAAAATAAGTATGGAATTAATATTTACGAACTTTGAGTAAAAATATTTAATATTTTTTTAGTGTAACCAAATTGTTTAGTAGCAATTAAGTAGGCTTCTTCTTTAGAACATAAGGTATAGATAATATTACCTGGTAGATAGGCTTTGTATTTTTCATCTTTGATTAAGCCTATTTTATTTTTGGTGATGATTTCTTCAATATAAGGGGTTTTCTCATCCCCTATTTTAACAGCAATTTTATTTAATTTTAATATTTTATATGGTGTTATTTTAAGTAAATTAATTTTTAAGGAGGGTTTAAATTTATTTTTTTTAGATTTTATTTCTAATAGTTCAATGGGTATAGTTGCGTACTGTGATTTTGTCATAAGTTCTGCCTCCGTTTTCTGTCTAGTTATTATATCCAGGTTATTTTTTTTGTCAATTGGTTTCACATGAATTTCCAAAAAATGTATGATTTTAAATTTTATGTTTAACTTTAAATTATTTTATAAAAAATAGTTAAATGCTTTTGTATTTAACTATTTTTATTGATTATTTGATTGTATAAGGATCAGACTCTGTTCCTGTTCCTCCTGTTAGACTTAATGATGATGATAGATAAACAACAGGATAATATTTACCGTTAAGATTGACTCTAACTTGTTGTAATCTTCCACTAACATCCCTGTCATTAGGTTCTGCAACAACTCGTATTGCTTGTTTTCCAAGAGCACTAGAACCTA
>CALVRX010000030.1 GCA_944358815.1 uncultured Bacilli bacterium
AGAATCAGAATCAACACGCAATGAAGGTCCAAGTGCAATATTACTAGTAAATTGCACATAAGGCTTACCATAATCAAATAAATGATTTAAATGATATTTAGATTCTGGAACATCACAATATGGTAAAATATTAATGCCCAAATCCTTATTGTAAGTATAAATTATTTTTTTACCATAATTTTTAAAGCAAATAATATCATCAGAACTAAAAATTATTTGTGATGGAGCATTCGATAACATAAGCTGCACTTTATCATCCATACAATATTCACTTCTTATCTTCACAATATAATCACTCCTTATGTATAAATAATAACATCGGTTTTATAATTTTTCAACTATTGGAAAAAACAACAAACATTTCAATAAACTAGCCCATTTAAATCTTGTAACAATAAGACCAGAACTAAACTATACAAAACCACAATTCCCTATCTCAAGTTATAATTAAGCCATTATTTTCAAAAAATAACAATATTGACAATTAAATATAAGATGATAAAATAATCATCAAATGAAAAGGAGAAAAAAGATGATTATCAAAGATTATGAAAATTTAGATAAATTCAATGAACTAGAAAAATACTATATTTCACAGTTAAAATCTATAGCCAATTTAAATACCAACAACTATTTAACCAACATCAACGAAATAATTAATAAAGGTCTAGAAAAAGAAGCCAATCTAAGCAAAGAAGGATGCATTTACAATATTTTGTGCGGTTATGCCATCAAATACATACCTAAAAAACAACTTAGTAAACCTCAAAAATACCATATTCCCTATATTAATTACGCAAATTTAAACAAAAAAACTAAATTAATACATACTGATAAAAATGAAATACACTTTAAATTAATCGTAGACTCTTTTCCACAATTATTATCAAAAATAATTACAAACGGCAAACAATTTTTTCCATTATATAGAGATTTATATTTAGGTAAAACAAATGGTAAATGCCACCAAATATGCTTATTTTATCCAATCGACAATTATAATATAGTTACCGCCTATTTACCCCATATATTTACACCCTTAAAATTTCTCCATACTTATCAAGAAAATGATAATCTAATTATTGATTTATCACATAATCTAATCTTTGATAAAAAATCATTTTATTCACTTTTAAATCCAGAAATTGTATCAATTATAAAAACCGATAATTGGATAAATGATTTTAAAAACAAAAAAGTTCATGGAGATATTAAAAATTATTTAGTAAACTACTCAAAACAAAATAAAATGTAGGAATCACACCTACATTTTATCTTTTTAAAACTAATTGATCATGTCTTACTAAAAAATTCTTAAGTGTCATTGGTGGATAATTATGTGATGTAAAAATAATATCATCAACCAATTCATTTCCACTAATTCTCGATACAACATCTGGGTTTAATAAACTTTCATAATCATTCTTCGTCATTTTTAAATTTCTAGAAAAATCTAAGACATAATTTTCATTTTCGATATAAGAATGTAAAAACTTATAACCACTAAGTGGACTATTTATAAAAGCAGTTGTAATATAATCATAATTTTCACATAACTTTGAAGAAATTTCGTGACATTTGGTAAAATACTTACCAGCAAACACATCAGAAAAAATATCAAACATTTTTCTACTTTTACTTTGATTATAAGCATCTTTTAAATCATTTACACATAAACTAAACTCAATACTTCCAACTTTCGTCTTTAAAACCTTATTATTACCATAAAAATTATAATTAATAACATAAGGATGCTTTCTCAAAATATCATAATTCTTACTTTTTCCAAAATTACCGGTAAATTCACCAACTATAAAAAACAAATAACCATTCTTATCCAATTTATATTTACTACCACGATTAAACTCATTTAAATTAAAATATGGATCTAATATATATTTGGAAGAAGCAACATCCTTAAATGCCTTACAAAATTCATACCAATCATAATAATCTGTATATGCCATTCAAACCAACTCCACTAATATCTAGATAAATTATTCAAAAACTCCTCTTCATCCCAAATAGTAATACCTAAGTCTCGCGCTTTTGTCAATTTTGAACCAGCCTCACTTCCCGCAATCACTACACTAGTTTTCTTACTGACACTACTGCTTACAATACCTCCAAGCTGTTCAATTCTAATTTTTGCCTCATCTCTAGTAAATCTTTCCAAAGAACCAGTCAAGACAAACGTTTTACCTGTAAATACGGTCGCCTCACTGCTAACTTCTTTAAGATAAATCATATTAACTCCGTCTTTCTTAAGTTTATTAATTAAATTAATATTATTTTCATCATTAAAAAAGTCACAAACACTTTTTGCTATTATATTGCCAATATCCTTAATACAAGCTAAATCATCAAAACTCGCATTCATCAAATTATCTATGTTCTTAAACTCTCGCGCTAAAATATCCGCCGTTTTCGTACCAACATGACGAATAGAAAGACCAAACAATAATCTTTCCAAAGAATTATTTTTACTTTTTTCTATTTCCTCCAGTAATTTTTCTATACTTCGCTCTCCAAAGCCCTCAAGCTCTTTCAAATCTTCTTTATGTTCATACAAATGATAAAAATCGTCATCATCTTTCAAATAACCTAAATTATAAAAATCTTCAATTATTCTATCCCCAAATCCAATTATATTCATCGCATGACGAGACGTAAAATGAATCAACTTTTCCTGCTTTCTAGCTGGACAATGCTCATTTAAACAATAATATGCTGCTTCATCTTCTTTTCTAGTCAGCCTCTCTCCACATATAGGGCAGTTTTCCACCATATTAAATTTTTTTTCAGAGCCATCACGTCTTTCCACAATCGGTCTCACAACCTCTGGAATAACATCCCCGGCTTTTTTAATAGAAACAATATCCCCAATACGAATATCTTTACTTAAAATATAATCTTCATTGTGTAAAGTAGCCTTAGAAATCAGTGAACCCATAACCCTAACTGGTTCTAATATCGCACTAGGTGTAACTTGACCTGTTCTACCCACTGTACAAATAATATCACGAACTCTAGTTAAAACTTCTTCTGCTGGAAATTTATAAGCAATCGCCCATTTCGGACACCTAGCTGTAAACCCTAATCTCTTTTGATCGTTAATATCATCAACCTTAAGCACAATGCCATCTATCTCATAGGGTAAATTAGGTCTTTCCTTAGTATAATGAGAAACATATTCCATAATCTCCGCAATATTATTTACCTGTCTATTATTAGGATTAATCTTAAAACCAAGTTCACCCATAAAATTAAGGGCATCATGATGTGTATAAATATTATATTTCTCAGGTTCTGGTAAATAATAAATAAAACAAGATAATTTTCTACTGGCTGCCACTTTAGAATCCAATTGTCTCACACTACCAGCTGCCGCATTACGAGGATTTGCGAAATTAGCTCCACTTTCATTAAGTTTCTTAAATGATGCTTTACTCATGTAAATTTCGCCTCTAACCTCAATATCAATTGGCTGCTTAATTCTAAGTGGAATATCCTTAATCGTCTTAGCATTATGTGTAATATCTTCACCTGTAACACCATCGCCACGAGTAGCTGCTCTAACAAGCTCACCATTTTTATATAAAAGAGAAACAGATAGCCCATCCATCTTAAGCTCTGCTACATATTTAGGATTAGGCACCACTTTTTTAACACTCTCGTCAAAATCCACAATTTCTTCTTCATTAAAAATATCACCAAGTGAAAGCATTGGAATCTCATGAGTAACCTTTTTAAACTCCGAAATAACCTCACTACCAACCCTCTGTGTAGGAGAATCCACTTTTTTCAACTCTGGATGCGCCTCTTCAAGTCGTTGAAGTTCTTCCATATATCTATCATATTCTTGATCCGTAATTGTAGGATTATCATTTACATAATAATCTTTATTTGCTTTATTAATAATATCTGTAAGTTCTGCAATTCTTTTTTCTATCATAATCTCACCATTAATATTATAAACAATAAAAAAATAAACTTCAATGTAAAAATAAAATTACAGCTATTTTAATTGCATAAACATTATATATATGGTATTCTTAAAGTAAGAGGTTAGTATTATGAACAATGAAAAAACAGTATTCAAATTTAAAAACAATTTTAAACATTTCAAAATATTTTTAGTATTGTTAATTATTATTATCATAATCATAGCAATATTTTTTATAATAAACCAAAATAAAAATAATGATAAAGATAAAAAAATCTTATACACCATCAACTATAACGGTTTAGATTGTCCAACTCCTACTTTAGTCTTATATGATAACTACACTTATGCCTATCATTACACTTTCACTACCGATAACAAAAAAACAACCCCCAAAACTGGTAAATATAACTATAACATCGACAATATTATCAAAAACATTGATAATAACAAACAACCTCAGCAAAGCACCTATATCATCACTGACAAACACAATAATACTTATTTAACTTCAAACAATCAAGAATTAAATAATTTTCTAAAATCCATAAATATCAATTTAATAACATGTTTAACCCAAGAATAATAATAAAATAAAGGTCCCTTAAAAGACCTTTATTTTATTATATAAATAACTTTTTAACATAATATACCTCTAATGTTCTTTACTAAGCGCATTATAAGTAAGTGCAAACACTGCAATACCAATTAATACAAAAGCAAGCCACATAAACGGATTATTATGATTTTCCTCAATCCACGCTTTAAAAGGCTCCACAAACTCATTAATTGATTCGATTATATCCAAAAACATCCCCATCACACCTTTCTAATACTTTTATGACCTTTCATAATCTTTTTAATTCCGTATGGATGATTAAAAGCTATTGATAATACACTTCCTAGTGCCACAATCACACCCTCTCCATATATATCGTGTATAACATGATCTCCAACATTATATTCCGCATTTTTATCAATCATTTCCTCTTTATTAAAATGACTCTTTTCCTCTTTAACATCTTTATCTAAATATTCATCATTAATTTCTTCAATAAACCTACTAGGCGGATTGAAATTCGTATTACCATAAAGCATTCTTCTTTGTGCATTTACTAAAGTAAGTGTTTTTTTAGCTCTAGTCACTGCCACATAACAAAGTCTTCTTTCCTCTTCAATATCATCAGAACTATCTAAAGAATTTGAATGTGGAAATAATCCCTCTTCCAAACCAATAATAAATACATGATCAAACTCTAACCCTTTAGCTGAATGAACTGTCATTAATGTCACAACATCATTATTATTTTTATGCTCTTCAATATCAGAAACCAAACTAATCTCTAATAAAAATTCCTCTAAAGAAATAACTCCATTATTTTCTTCAAAATTTTTAGTAATAGACTTAAATTCTTCCAAGTTTTCAAGTCGCACTTCCGCCTCTAAAGTCTTAGAAGACTCAAGTTCCTTTCGCATACCAGTTTTATCTAAAATAAGTTCAACTAATTCTGTAAGTGAAATATTTTCACTTTCCTTCTTAATACTTTCTATTATCTTTTTAAATTCTAATTCCTTACCACTATCTATAGCTTCATAAAGTGAACAACCTTTAGAAAGCGCTTTACTAGCTAAATTTTCTATTGTTTTTGGTCCTATTTGTCTTTTAGGAACATTAATAATTCTCATCAAACTAACATCGTCATTAGAATTATAAATCAACTTTAAATAACTAATTAAATCTTTTATTTCCTTTCTATTATAGAAATAAAAACTGCCCACCACTTTATAAGGAATATTCTCCCTAAGTAATGCTTCTTCCATATTACGTGATTGTGCATTCGTACGATATAAAACTGCAATACTTGATTTAGGCTCGCCACTAATAATTAATTTATTTATCTCTTCCATCACATAATTAGCTTCATCCTTTTCATCATAAGCTCTATGATAACGTATTTTCGGACCATCATCATTTTTAGTCCATAAAGTTTTTTCTTTTCTCTGCTTATTATGCTTAATAATGTCATTAGCTACATTTAAAATATTACCTGTAGACCGATAATTTTCCTCTAGTGGAATCACTTTCGCATCCGGATAATCTTTTTCAAAATTAAGTATATTTCTAAAATTTGCTCCTCTAAAACCATATATTGATTGATCTAAATCACCAACCACACATATATTTTTATATTTTTTACTAAGCATTTTAATTAAAATATATTGGGCTTCATTAGTATCCTGATACTCATCAACTAATATATACCTAAACCTATCTTGATATTTTTCTAAAACATCCGGGTGTTCTTTAAATAATTTAATTGGAAGTAATAACAAATCATCGAAATCCATAGAATTATTTTTAAACACCTTTTTTTCGTATTTTTGAAAAACCGATAAAACAATTTCTTCATATTCCGAATTCACAAACCTACTATAATATTTAGAATCCATAAGCTCATTTTTCGCACTACTAATCTTATTTCTAATTGCCCTTGGATTATACACCTTAGGGTCTAAATCCATATCCTTAAGTATTTTTTTTATAATAGTTAAACTATCTTCACTATCCAAAATAGTAAAATTCTTATCAAACCCTAATTTCTCATAATTTTCTCTAATTAAAAGCAATCCAAATGAATGAAATGTTGAAATCTGCATCCGATAAGCATCAGGTCCTAACATGTTATAAGCTCTTTCTTTCATTTCTTTAGCCGCTTTATTAGTAAAAGTTATCGCCAAAATATTATGAGGATTAACGCCTTGCTCATTTACTAAATACGCTAACTTAGTAGTTAATACACGCGTTTTACCACTACCAGCACCTGCTAACACTAGTATAGGACCATCAGGCCATTCAACCGCTTCTTTTTGTTTATCATTTAATGTACTTAAGTCCATTTACTATCACCACTACCATTATACCAAATTTTTTATTATTTTTTTTAAAAAGAAGGAAATAATCCAATTAACCTTGTATATTAATTCATGAAGGGAGGTGATTATAACATTCAATGATTAATCATGTATTAGAAAGCATGAACGAAGTCATAACTAATAATTATGACCAATCACATCAAGCTATCGATATTGTACCAAGTGATGGAAAAGATACTAATATAATTGCCTTAGAAAGTGGCACCGTCAGCACTGCCATCAAAAACGTTAAAAGCACCAATCATAAAAGTAAAGGTCTTGCCACCTATGGTAATTATGTTAAAATAAATCAAAACAATGGCAAAACTGCTTTATACGCCCACATGAAATATAATAGTGTCAAAGTAAATCCAGGACAGCACGTTAACAAAGGTGATGTAATTGGCACCATTGGTGAAACCGGTAATGCCTATGGTAAACATCTGCACCTAGAAATACAAAATTCCAACCAAACTAAAGAAAATCCTATTCATTCACTTAACAAACCAAATACAAATACGTACACTCCTAAACAAACTAATTCAAATACATACAAATCCACAAATACCACTAAACAATCTACTAATATAACAAAAAATACTAATATAACAAAAAATACTAATAAAATAACATATACATATTTAAATGCGCCAAATTATCATTATGGTTCAATTGTCGATGGTCTAAAATCTATAGGCAGCGATAGCTCTTATAATTACCGAAAAAAATTAGCTAAACATAACGGTATTCAAAACTATCGTGGCTCATACTCGCAAAACATTAAATTACTAAATTTATTAAAAAATGGCAAACTAAAAAAAGTCTAAATCAAAACTTGGACTTTTTTTCATTTATCCTTAGATAATTTTGTATGAATTCATAAAAACTTTGATCATCTTTTCCTTTAAACTCTGTCACACTAACTACACCATCATCAAAATCTAAATTATAGCCAATATATACCTGTCTATTATCATATTTTTTAGCAAACTTTAATAAAACTTCCTTTTGTTTATCACTAATCTCATCAGGCATATAAAGCATTCCGTAATGTCCTAAACGTTTATCAGAAATATTCAGATAAACTATACTATTTAACCAGGTTAAAAAACAAATTGGATCAATTGGTCTGAATCTATCATTCATCTGCTTAAACACTTTTACATTGGGATACCTCTCAGTTGCATAATCTAATAAACAATCAATATGAAATGAATAATCATTAACAGGTCCAACATATTTAATTTCACCATCTTTATCATCACTTTTTTCATTTTCACCAGTAATAATAAAAACTAAATAATCATCCAAGTCCATTTCCATATTTCTCCTTATGTTTCAATAATCTTTTATTACAAAAACTTTTTAATTCTGCTTTATCATCTAAAATAAATTCTGAACTTAACACAAAATCATCATACACTAAATCATACTCAACATAAACATTAAAATCCCAAATTTTTTTAAGCAGTTTTTTTAATGATTTAATTTGTTTATCAGTTAAACTATCAGGCATATAAAGCATACCTCTTTTTTCCTCATAAACCGAAACATTTGTAAAAACTACATACCCTAACTTATTTAAATAATAAATTGGCAAACTAGGAGTCTGCATATAATTAATTTTTTTAAACAAATCACATCCAGCATATTTTTTCTGTAAAAAATCAATTAAACAAGCATCATGAAAAGAAAAACTAAAATCATAGCCCAAATAACTAGTTTGTCCATTATCTTCGATAACTACTGCCATATAATCAAATACATTTTGTATCATTTTTCACACCTTCATTACTTAAAAAATCTAAACTACTATATCCTGTATAAGGACAACCATTTTGATGAATAAAAACACCATTTTCTACACTTAAATTATACTCTAAATAAATCATTTTATCCGGCATACCATCAAATAAATAACACATAATCTTTTTTTGCTCATAACCAACATCTTTAGGAATATAACAAATACCATAACCCTTAGAATTCAAAAAAACAATTTTCCCAAACTCATTCAAATAAACTATAATATCTTCATTATTTCTCATACTATCAGCATCTACTTTATTCGCCAAATCTTCATAATAAGTATAAAAATAATCTTTTAAAGCCTCTAAATGCAATCTATATTCTTTGTTTTCCCCAAAATATTCTATTTTACCATCATTACCAATTATAATTAATCTATAATTTTCGGCATTTTTCATATTAATCATTTCCTTCGCCCATAGGTTTTAAACCTATTTAAATATTCTAAAACTGCCCCTTTTAAATTATAATTATTATCTAATCCAATAGTTCTAAAGTTTATATTATTTCCTATTTCTTTCAAATTATAACAAATTGCTACTTTTTGATTTTCCAAATCTAAAGCATATAAAGTATCTATTTGTTTATCAGTAAGTTCATTTGGAAAATAAAACATGCCAAAATTTACATCATTCGTATAAACAACATTACCGCACTGACATAGCTGATAAATCAATCTATCACGAGCATTACCCTGAGTTAAAGAAATTGACGGCGTATTAGGATATTTATAATGAATAAAATCAAGTAAATATTTTACATGTAATCTACTTTCATTTACTCTCCCCATCAAATAACCCACGCCATCACTATCAATAACTAAAACTTTACTATCAATAACTTTCTTATTCATTATTTTTTATTTCCTTTATTTTTTTCTAAATCCATATATTCATCCATTGCCTGCTTTAAAGAAATATCACCATTAATACCTATAGATACAAACATCGGAAATCCAAAATCAATATTTGGACTATGATTAAGCATAACCGGTTCATCTTTTAAATCAGCAGCCAAATTATAAACCGCTTCAACCTGTTTATCCGTTAAACTATTAGGGACAAAAATAACTCCATAATATCCCGCATCCAAATAAACAACATTACCCAAATTAATCAAATGATATGCCACCATATCCCTAGGCGTCTTTTCATCAATTTTTGATAATTCTTCCACCTCCGAATAATTATCGCCAATATAATCAATTAAATCATTTATATGTTTATTAATATCAGATATATTACCAATATATTTCATATCGCCACTTTGATTAATAATTATCGTTTTACTTTTATCCTGCATTAAAATCACCCACTTCCATTTTATCATAATTTAACAATTATTTTTCATTCATTTTGCAAAATTTAAAACATTTTAAAAAAATATGAATATAATACTATGTAATTAGAAAGGAGAGGAGTTTTTGAAAAAAATTATAATTATCTTATTAGCCATAGGCTTAATCATTACAGGATTTTTTGTCTTTAAACCAAAAGAAGAAAATAACAAATTAACCAAAATCAAAGTAGCCGAAGTAACTCACAGTATATTTTATGCCCCACAGTACATTGCTCATTCCTTAGGTTATTTCGAAGATGAAGGTTTAGATGTCGAAATAATTTTAACTTCTGGTGCAGATAAGGTAACAGCAGCCGTACTATCAAACGATGTTCAAATTGGCTTTTGCGGCAGTGAATCTACTATATATGTCTATAATGGAGGTCAAAAAGACTATTTAATAAACTTTGCCGGCTTAACTAAAAAAGATGGCAGTTTCTTAGTTGCTAGAGAAAAAACAAATAACTTTAAATTAGAAGATTTAAAAGGTAAACATATTATCGGAGGACGTGAGGGTGGTATGCCAGCCATGACCTTAGAATATGCTTTAAATATTAATGGTATCAAAAGTAACGAAACCAATATTGATACCAGTATTGACTTTGCCTCTATGTCTGGTGCCTTTATTGGTGGAACTGGAGACTACGTCGCTCTATTTGAACCAACCGCATCACAATTAGAAAAAGAAGGATATGGTCACATTGTTGCTTCCATCGGCGAACTAGGTGGCAACGTTCCATACACTACATACAATGCCAAAAAAAGTTACATTGAAAAAAATCCAAAAGTCATTGAAGGGTTTACCAAAGCTATTCAAAAAGGACTAGATTACGTTCATAACCACAGTAGTAAAGATATAGCCCAAAATATTAAAGATTACTTCCCAGATACCAAAGAAGAAGAACTTACCACAATTATTCAAAGATATAAAGACATAGACTCATGGTATGATACAACATTCATAACTGAAGAAGACTTTAATCATATCCAAGAAATTATTAAAAACGCAGGTCAGCTTGACAAAAATGCACCTTATAATAAATTAATCAATAATAAATACGCCAAACAATAATGGAAATTTTAAAAGTTAAACACTTGAGAAAAACCTACCACACCAAAAAACATGAAATATTAGCTGTGGAAGATTTTTCCTTTAATTTAAAACAAGGTGAATTTGTCGCCATTGTTGGACCTAGTGGCTGTGGAAAAAGTACTATACTATCTATATTATGTGGATTAGATAAACCATCAAGTGGTACCATAGAAATAAATAATAACTTAAAATTCGGTTATATGCTTCAAGGAGATAATCTCTTTGAATGGAGAACAATTTATAAAAATTGTCTCATAGGTTTAGAACTAGAAAATAAATTAACCAAAGAAAACCTAGATTACGTCAACCACTTATTAGATACCTACGGTTTAAAAGACTTTAAAAAAGCCTATCCCAATAATTTATCAGGTGGCATGCGTCAAAGAGTATCATTAATTAGAACTTTAGCCACAAAACCAGATATACTATTTTTAGATGAACCTTTCTCTGCTTTAGACTATCAAACTAGACTAGCAGTTTCCGATGATGTCTACAAAATCATCAAAAAAGAGAAAAAAAGTGCTATCATGGTTACTCACGATCTTTCAGAAGCAATTAGTATGGCAGATAGAGTTATCGTCATGTCGCCTCGACCAAGTACAATCAAAAATATCTATGAAATAAAACTAACAGGTAAATCAACACCAATACAAAATCGAAAAGCCAAAGAATTCGCCGACTATTATGATAAAATATGGAAGGATATTGATTATCATGTATAGTGAAGAACATCAAAAATATTTAAAAAAAATAAAAATTAATAAATTCTTTATAAGATTTACCCAGTTATTAATAGTTTTTCTAATACTTTTTCTTTGGCAATTTGCTGCAAATCATAACTTAATCAACACTTTTATTTCCTCTAGTCCAAAAGCCATTATAAATACAATAATAGAGCTTTATAAAAATGAAACTCTATTTCATCACATTTGGATTACATTTTATGAAGTCATTATCAGTTTTCTAATAGCTACTATTGGTGGTATTATAATTGCCACCATCTTATGGAGATTTAAATTTATTTCCAAAGTAATAGATCCATATTTAACAATATTAAACAGTCTTCCCAAAGTTTCCTTAGGACCAATTATAATCATACTTGCCGGAGCCAGTACTAAAGCCATAATAATTATGGCATTATTCATATCAATTATTATAACCATTATAAACGTCCAACAAGCCTTCACCTCCACTGATGAAAATAAAATAAGATTACTAAAAAGTTTTAAAGCCAAACCACATCAAATATTTTTTAAATTAATCTTACCAAGTAACTATAACAACTTAATAAATGTGTGTAAAGTAAATATCGGACTTATTTTCATCGGTGTCATTATGGGAGAATTTTTAGTTTCTAAAGCTGGTGTTGGTTATTTAATCATGTATGGATCACAAGTATTTAATTTAAATCTTGTAATGACTGGCATTATTCTACTTTGTATAATGGCAAGTTTACTATATTATCTCATTGTTTTCGTTGAAAAAAGGCTACAAAAATAGCCTTTTTATTGTATTGACCTAGTTCCACTACCAAACAATGTAATATTAAAATTTAAATAAACCACCACTACTCAAAACACTCTATATAGATATGAAACTAAAACTACTGACATCAATTTTGATACAATTGAAAAAATTGCTCATCAATGTGGATACAAAATATATTTCGAAAATATTCAAAAAAACGAACGTTTTCAATGTAGTAATATAAACATTTAAAAAGTTAAAGAAAATCTATCTTTAACTTTTTTATTGATTTGAACTAGGCATAAAAGGAATTAACCTATTCGCAAAATCTTGGAAATTTTGTGATTGAATAATAACTTTTCCAGGACCAGTTAATTTAGTGACAAATAAACCTTCACCACCTAAGAAAATATTACCTAATCCCTTTATAGTTTCTATTTCATAAGACACACTAGGCTCAAAGGCTACAACATTTCCAGAATCAATTTTTAATACTTCCCCAGGCGCTAAAACTTTTTCAATATAATCGCCATCTATTTCTAAAAATAATGAACCTTGTCCAAAAGCCTGCTGTAAAATAAATCCCTCACCGCCAAATAATCCACTACTAAATCTCTTTGTAAAAATAACTTTTGTTTCCACATTATTTTCTGCACATAAAAAAGAACCTTTTTGAATTATTAGACTGTTAGAACCATTAAAATCCACTCTCACAATACTTCCAGGTACAGTTGAAGCAAATGCTACAATAGCACCATCCCTCTCAGCAGTATAATGTGCCATAAAGATAGATTCACCTGTAAACATTCTACCTAAGCTACGCATCACACCACCTTTCGCATTAGTACTCATGGATATACCTTCAGTTTGATAAGCCATACCCCCAGATTGAGTATAAACTGTCTCTCCTGTTCTTAATTTTAATTCCACCAAAGGAACAGTTTGTCCAAGTATTCTACTTTCCAATTTCTATACCTCCTATTCAAATTATATATAAAAAATGATACAAAGTAAATAGAATAACAATTAAAATGTAAAAACAAAAAACTATCATCCATTAACTAGATAATAGTTCTATATCTATCAATTTAAAGGAACAACAGCTTTTGCATTCAAATCAAGACCAGCAACATCCCCTCTTTTATATGCATAATATGCCGCAGCACCGATCATTGCCGCATTATCAGTACAATATTTCATTTCCGGAATAATTAAATTAATTCCAGCATCCGCACATGCCTTAGTCAAAGTTTTTCTTAATCCCTTATTAGCAGCTACTCCACCAGCTACTATCAAATTATTAACCTTATAATCTTTCAAAGCACGCATTGTTTTTTTTACCAAAATTTTAACCACTCTATTTTGAAAAGAGCAAGCCATATTTGCTGAATTAATTTTATTTCCTCTTTGCTCCTCATTATGTGCCAAATTAATCACCGCACTCTTAAGACCACTAAAACTAAAATTATAACTATCATCATCTAGTGGCAACGGTAAATTATATGTATCATCACCTTCGAAAGCCAATTTATCCACTTTTGGACCACCTGGATAAGGTACACCAATTACTCTAGCTACCTTATCATATGCTTCACCTACGGCATCATCTAAAGTACCACCTAATTTTTCAAAACTATAATCTTCTTTCATATATATCAGCTCAGTATGACCACCACTTACTACTAAAGCAATTAATGGAAACTCTAATCTTTTAACTAAATTATTTGCATATATATGTCCAGCAATATGATGAACAGGAATTAAAGGCTTATTATATATAAAAGCTAAAGTCTTAGCTGCCATCAAACCAACTAATAACGAACCAATAAGTCCAGGACCATAAGTCACAGCAAAAGCGTCTATATCATCTAACCTCATATTAGCCTTTTTCAAAGCCTCATCAATCACTATAGTAATATTTTCAACGTGCATTCTACTAGCAATCTCTGGAACAACACCACCATAATTTGTATGAGTATCTATTTGTGATAAAACTACTGTACTAATCTCCTCACAACCATTTTTTATAATACTTACACTAGTTTCATCACAACTAGACTCAATTGCTAAAATATACATCTAATCACCTCCTAAAACCATTAAATAAGCATCAATGCCATTATAATAATTATTTCTTACAGCTTTTATTTTAAAACCATTTTTTAAATAAAAATTAATTGCCTCATTATTAGAAATACTTACCTCTAAGCTAAAATTTTCCACCATATTATTTTTTAAATCAGCTAACACAAAATTCAATAACTTTTGAGCAATTCCTTGTCTTCTAAAAGGCTCATCGACCGCAATATAATTAAGTTCTGCTCTTTCATATATAATACTATAAGAAATAAATCCAATAATCTTACCATTTAATTTATAACACAAATATTTTTCAAAAGGATTATCTTGTAAAACAAAACTTGGAAAATACATTCTTATAAATGACAGTATAGTATTAACATCACTTACCTCTTCAATCATGACTATGTAATTTTTCCTCAGCTTCTGTTAATTTTAAATAATTAGGTTTTAATAAATGAGGATTAACACTATCATCATGTTCATGCTTTTTAATAACTTTTAACACATCTATTTTTGGTAATATAGTTTCACAGTCAAATTTATCGTAACTAATATATGGTCTAGGTAATTTATCACTCATCAAAACATAACTATCTTTGTATACAGCACCCAAATCATTATCATAACTACCAGCAAAAACATAACCTCTACGAGCATTAATTAAAGCCGTACCCCCATTTCCACTAGCCATTACCTCTAAAGAAGAAAGTGGAATAATTGGAATATTTAAAGCATAAGCCATAGTTTTAGCTACAGTTAATCCAACTCTAATACCTGTAAAAGAACCTGGACCATTAACCACAAATATTTTGTCAATATCTTGTGGTTTTAATTTTGCATTCGAAAACGCTTCAGCCAGTATAGGCATCATTTTACTAGAAGTATCATGACCATCATTATTATTATAAATATAAACAATCTCCCCATTAATAATAATAGCGACCACTAAATTTGTAGTCGCTGTGTCAATAAGTAAATACCTCAAAGTACTGCCTCGCATAAATCATCATATTTTTTTCCGTGGGGAGTAATAATTAAAACTCTTGTATTTTCTCCAGCAATTTTAAATTTAATATCTAATCTTTCATCAGGTAAAATATCTTTTATAGTGCTAGCCCATTCAATAATAACTACACCACCTTTATTAAAATAATCCTCAATACCAACCCCTTCAGTATTACCATCTAAACGATAAACATCCATATGATATAAAGGAAGCTCACCATCATATTCTTTTATAATATTAAAAGTTGGTGAAGTAACGGTCTCCGTAATTCCAAGAGCATTCGCAAAACCTTTAGTAAACACAGTCTTACCACTACCTAATTCTCCATCTAAACAAATAACCATATTAGGAAATTTCTCTGATTCTAAATTTTGCGCTAAAGCAATAGTATCCATTTCACTGCGCATTGTTAATTTATATTCCATAAAATCACCAATATTAGTATATCAAAAATTAAAGAAAATAGACAATACTTTTAATATAATTTTAACAATATCCAAGAAATCATTTATAATATATGCCAATTGCTAACAAAGATAGTACTACGAACCATGACACCTGTAAAATGGGAAAATATGGGAAAATATTAATAGATGGTGATAATATGCAGTTTAATAGAAATGATGAAAATTATGTATATGGATTTATTGGTAAAAATGTTCGAAAATATAGAAAAGCTAAAGGCATAACACAAGCTCAATTAGCTGAAAAAGCAAACTATTCTAAACAATTTATTTCTAATATAGAAAACAATGTCCATCAAACATTTTCTATTGGAACACTGTGGAGAATCTCACTAGTATTAGGTATTGATATGTATAAATTATGTATTGAAGAAAATAAAGAACAACAAACAAATAAATATGAAAAAATGTATTAGTATTGATGTGTTTTATCAAATATACTAATACATTTTTTTACAAATTTATGCACAAAAAAACTTGCAACGTCCTATTTTCGCTTACACTATCTTCGGCGTTGAAGTGCTTAACTTCTGTGTTCGGGATGGGAACAGGTGTATCCACTTCGCTATCGTTACAAGTCAAATAAGAGAAATAATTCTCTGAAAACATGATAATGTTATGAATATCTCTTAGATAAAACAATTAATAGGATTAAATCCTCGATCTATTAGTACTGGTCAGCTCAACATGTTGCCATGCTTCCACCTCCAGCCTATCAACCAGATAGTCTTTCTGGGATCTTACTTTACAAAAATGGGAAAA
>CALVRX010000031.1 GCA_944358815.1 uncultured Bacilli bacterium
TATCAGCTAAATGTGATAAAGAAAATCCAATATATGTTTATTATCAAAAGAAAAAACAGGAAGGTAAACATTACTACGCTTGTTTAACTGCCTGTTCCACTAAACTAATTAGAATTATTTATGCACTATGCATGAATAACTCAACACCACAAAATTAGTTTATCATTTTATTTAAAATATATCAACTTTTCAACGCCAAATTTTAAAAAAAATTATCACTTTTGGCGTTTTAAGTCGTGGAGTAAACTAAAATTTCAGACAAAATCACAACTTTTTTAAGAAATTTGCAAAAACTACTTGTAAAAACTTAGAAAGTCACAAAATAAAAAAAAACTCATATAAAAAAAATAAATCATTAAGATTTACCTTTTTCCTTTAGTTTACGTGCTAACTGTCTAATTTTGTTAAGTCGATGATATACACCTGATTTAGTAATTTTATTACCTGTTTCCATACTAATTATTTCACTTAATTCCACTAAAGATGCTTCTGGATATTTAACTCTATATTCTGCCACTTCCTTTTCCTTATCGCTAAGCAAATCATAAACATCCATTTTTTTCAAAAATTCAATATCTTTAACTTGATCATTTGCAGTTTCAATAATCTTATCCACATTAGCTTGCTCACAATTATTTAACCTATTAGTCATATTTTTGTGATCTCTATAAATTCGAATATCTTCAAAATAAAAAACTGCTTTAACTGCACCAATTATTCGTAAAAAATCACCGATTTTCTCAGCTTCCTTAATATAAACTACATATCTATGTTCCCTATGTAAAATCTTACTATTCAAATAAAAATGATTTAAACAATCCTTGATAAATTCTGCATATTCTAAATTATCTAAATTAAACTCCAAATGATACCTCGAAGTTTTTGGATCATTTACACTAGCTTTCATCAAAAACAAACCCTTCAAATAAGCCTGCAATAATGCCTCATCTGCATATATAAAACTTTCTGGGACTTTACCATTAATACCTAAACACTTCAAAATTTCAAAAACCTTTTTCTTTACTTCTAAAGTATATAACATATTTTTACTATAATTATATCCCCTTTTTACACTAACCTTAGGATATACACTAAACAAGTCCCTAAAAAGTGAATAAATTAATCTTGCTACTGCATTATTTTCTGTAACAATCTTTATCTCATTATGATATTCACCATTTTGAACAATCGCTGATAACTCTGAAATCTTATCAGCATCTGAAATGTCGAGCTTACTTACTTCGTCTTTAACAATCGCCGTAAATGACATCTAATCACCTCTAATCTAACAAATAAGAAAGTATATCAATAGCCACTCTCAAAGTATTGTGTCTTATCATCCCATTTTCTATTAAAATATAGTCATTTTCTATCACATGAACATCCTTCAAATTTTCATAATCTACTTTTACTAAATCCTTCTGCTCTGTCGTTTCATAATTCTTAACAATATCATTGTCTATTTGTCCATTATTTACAATAACCGCATCTATTTTTCTTTTACCTAAATAAGTATTTAAAAGTTTAACATGATTACTAACGGCAAAATTATCTGTCTCACCCGGTTGAGTCATAATATTACAAACATAAATAATCTTAGCATGACTCTTATCAATTTCCTTTTTAACCTCTTTACAAAGTAAATTAGGAATAATACTAGTAAACAAACTACCCATACTAAGTATAATTGCATCTGCCTCTTTTATTGCCACAAGCACATCCGGATTCACCTCAGGTGTTTCCTTATAATAAACCGAAGCTATTTTATCATTATACTCCGTAATTAAATGTTCCCCCATTACCACTTTACCACTAGCCATTTTCCCCATTAAAACAACATCATCTTCAGTAAGTGGAATAACCTTACCTTTTAATTTCAAAAGAGAATTAACTAGTTCTATTCCATCAGAAACATTTCCTGTAATCTCTGCTGCCCCTGTAAGAAGTAAATTACCAAGTGCATGACCATCCAAATCACTAGATGTATTAAAACGGTAATCAAATAATTTTTTTATCTCTTCCTCATTTTCTGACAAACTAATTAACACTTTTCTAATATCACCTACAGCTGGTGTATGAAATTCTTCTCTAAGTCTGCCAGTACTACTTCCATCATCACAAACAGACACAATAGCTGAAATATCAAACGGTAATTTTTTAAGTCCACGAAGCAACTGACTCATGCCAGTTCCACCACCTAAAACTGCAACTTTCATCACTAAACATCCTCTCTAATACTAAGTGCTGCAATAGCCCCATCACTCGCAGCCGTAATAATCTGATAAAAATCTTTAAATCTAACATCGCCTACTGCATAAAGCCCCTTAATACTACTTTCCATCCTATCGTCAGTTTTAATATATCCATTAATACATTCCAAATTTAAATCTTTTAAAAAGTCTAATCTTACTTCTCCACCTATAGCTACAAATAATCCTTTTATAGAAAGCCTTTCACCATTACTTAAAATAATATGCGACAACTTATCTTCATAACCTAGTTTTTCTACCTGCACATTTTTCAAAACAATAATATTATCTTTTTCCTTAATTCTAGCTTTCAAAATTTCATTAGCTCTTAAATCCTTGCGTACTAATACATAAACCTTATTACATAAATCAGATAAATATAATGCTTCAGTAAGAGCACTATCACCACCACCAACAATAGCCACATCTTCACCACGGTAAAATCCACCATCACAAACCGCACAATAGCTAATTCCGCGGTTTAATAGCTCATCTTCACCTAATAAATGTAATTTTCTAGGTGTTCTTCCAGTTGCAACAATAACATAATCCGCTAAATATACATCTTTTTTTGTCTCTATTTCAAATTTATCTTGTTTTGAAACTTTTATTACTTCATCTTTTACAATATCAACACCCAAACTTTTAATTTGCTGACTCATCTTTAATGCTAACTCTCCACCATCAATTTTATTAAAACCTAAATAATTCTCAATATCACTAGTCTTTAACA
Organism: uncultured Bacilli bacterium; assembly: GCA_944358815.1. Taxonomy (GTDB): domain Bacteria; phylum Bacillota_I; class Bacilli_A; order RF39; family UBA660; genus Coprosoma. The sequence goes on from CALVRX010000031.1 coordinate 2,983, forward strand.
TTTCTCCGCCTGGAGCATCTTTTTCAATAACTATAACCTCAATACCTGCTCTTTTTAAATACAAAGCCGCATTCATTCCAGCCGGTCCAGCCCCAACAATTACACATTTATATTTCATTGCTATCACCTTCATATCTTACTTTCTTTTTTAAACTATATATAAATAAACCAATACCAACTACCACCATAAATAGTGATACTAGCTGTGCAACTCTAAAAGATAAAAACATTAAGCTATCAGTCCGCATACCTTCGACAAAAAATCTTTCAATACCATACCATATTAAATAAAAGCTCGTTAAATAACCAACCTTCATAAATTTTCTTCTTCTTATAACAAGCAAAATAATAAAACCAATTAAACACCATATAGATTCGTATAAAAATGTAGGAATATAATAACTACCATTAATATACATACCATCAATAATAAACTTTGGTAAATGTAAACTTTCTAAATAAGCCAAACTAGTAACAGCCCCATGTGCCTCACCATTAAAGAAATTACCCCATCTACCTATGGCTTGAGCAATAATTAAACCAACTACCAAATAATCTAGTATTTTAAGTAAATTAACTTGTTTTTTATAACAATAAATTGCTACAGTAATAAGCCCTGCAATAATTCCACCATGAATAGCAAGACCACCATTCCAAACTTTAAAAATTTCTAGTAAATTATCTTTATAATAATCAAAATTAAAAATTACATAATAAATTCTAGCTCCAATAATACCAAAAATTACACCTAAAAACAGTAAATTTACCATAAAATTTTCTTCAAATCCATGTCTTTTAGCCTCTTTAATAGCTAAATTAGACCCTAATAAAATTGCAATAAAAAGTAAAATTGAATACCAGTGAATAGATATAATTCCTATATTAATTATTGGATTCATTTTTATCCTCCCTAAATGTCAATCTCTTAAATAATGTCATATCTAAAATAACATTAAGTACCGAAATAGAAATAGCCACTAATACTGCAAACCAAATGCCATATATATTAAAATGATCACCCAATATAAAACTGACAATTTTTAAAATAATCAAATTTATAAATGGATAAAAAAGACCTAAAGTAATTCCTGTAATTGGAATAGTAAGCCATACTAAAAATGGTTTTACAGTTTTATTAAGTAAATAAATCAAAATAGCTGCTATCAAACACCATAAACCATAACACGAATTATCTATATATAATGTATTTTTAAAAATCAAAGTTATAAGCATTAAAATAACTGTATAACCTAATATTTTAATTATCCAATCGATAAACTTTATTAAATTATGTTTACTTTTTTGCATAACTTTCACCACCTACATTATAACATATTCAATCCAAAGAAACAAAAGAAGAAAATAAACACCAAAATTAAATTACTTTAACTATTTATTATCAAAATACTAAAAATAAAAAAGATGACAAAATATCATCTTCTAAACTAAGCAACTTATTTCAACACTTTCTATTCACTTTGCATCTCAAATAAAGCATCACGAAGTTCCATCGCTCTTTCAAAATCAAGATTCTTAGCTGCCAACTTCATTTCTTGCTCTAATTCATACATTAATCTTTCTTTCTCTTTTTTGCCTATCTTCTTTTCTTTCTTTTCCTTAATTTCAAACTTATTAGAAATTACCTCTCTAATTTCTTTAACAATAGTCTTTGGTACAATACCATGTTTCTGATTATACTCTTCCTGAATTTTTCGACGTCTATTAGTTTCTTTTATTGCCATATTCATCGCTGAACTAATCTCATCCGCATACATAATAACTCTACCATTTGCATTACGAGCCGCCCTACCTATCGTTTGAATTAAACTGCGCTCACTACGCAAAAATCCCTGTTTATCTGCATCCATAATAGCAATCAAACTAACTTCTGGAACATCAATTCCTTCACGAAGTAAATTAATGCCCACAACCACATCATATTTTCCAGTACGTAAATCGTGAATAATCTGCATTCTTTCTAATGTCTTAATTTCATTATGCAAATAAGCAACTTTAATATCTAAATTCTTTAAATAAACAGATAACTCCTCAGCCATCCTAATAGTTAAAGTTGTAATCAAAGTACGTTCGTTCTTCGCAATTTGTTTATGTATTTGCTCAACCAAATCATCAATTTGATTCTTAGTTGGTTTAACTTCAATTTTTGGATCCAAAAGTCCAGTTGGTCTAATAATTTGTTCAGTAACTTTATGATTAACCTTTTCTAATTCATAATCACCTGGCGTTGCGGAAACAAAAATAGCTTGTTTTATCTTACCTTCAAATTCCTCAAATTTTAGTGGTCTATTATCTAAAGCACTAGGTAATCTAAAACCATAATCAACTAATGCCTGCTTACGCATTCTATCACCATTATACATAGCTTTAACTTGTGGCAAAGTAACATGTGACTCATCAACTACTAATAAAAAATCATCACCAAAAAAATCAATCAAAGTCGTCGGCATCTCTCCAGGTTTTCTAAGTGCTAAAGGTGCCGAATAATTTTCAACCCCTCTGCACGAACCTGTTTCTAAAAGCATTTCAATATCATAATTAGTTCTTTCTTTCAATCTTTGATATTCAAGTAATTTGTTTTCACTTTTAAATTTTTCCAATTGTTGCTCTAGCTCTTCTTTTATATTTTTAATTGCAATTTTTAACTTATCTTCGTTAGTCACAAAATGACTAGCCGGAAATAATGTATATGTTCTTTTATCATTTACTAAAGCACCTGTCACTAAATCAAACTCACTAATTCTATCAATTTCATCACCAAAAAACTCCACTCTAATACCATGAGAATGCTGACCAATAGGTACTACCTCTAATATATCACCATGAACCCTAAATGTACCTCTTTTTAAATCTATATCATTGCGTTCATATAACATCTCTATTAATTTTTCAATAATCTTATCTCTATCTACATTTTCTCCAACATTTAAAAATAATACCTTATTTTTATAATCTTCAATTTCACCAATACCATATATGCAAGAAACAGATGCAACAACAATAACATCCTTATAAGCAAGCAAAGAAGCAGTCGCATAATGTCTAAGTTCATCTATCTCATCATTAATTGAAGCATCTTTTTCAATATAAGTATCTGTCTTAGCTACATAAGCCTCTGGTTGATAATAATCATAATAAGAGACGAAATAGCACACGTGATTGTTTGGGAAGAGTTCCTTAAGTTCACCATACAACTGTCCAGCTAGTGTCTTATTGTGAGCTAAAACGAGTGTTGGTTTTTGTGTTTTTTGAATAACATTAGCTATTGTAAAAGTCTTACCAGTACCTGTTGCCCCTAATAATACTTGGAATTTCTTGCCTTCCTCTACTCCTTTAACAAGTTCATCTATTGCCTGTGGTTGATCACCACTTGGCTCAAATTTAGATACTAAATCGAACACAAAATCCCTCCTTGTTATAATTACTGTCCAGCTGTTTTTATTAAAAATTTGATGATTTTTTACTGAAATTTTACCCATTTTTACCTTGAATACACCAAAAAATCACAAATTTAATAAACAACATATAATATAACTAAATAATATTACTTAGATTACATCAAATTTCTATATTATTATGTATTTTAACATTTATAATAGTATAAAACAACTATCACCTATTATACCAAGTTAAACTTATAAATAATTGCCATAAAAAGAAATAAATTAAAATTTTTGAATCAATATTTTAATAAAAATTTTATTTTTTAACATACTAATGTAACATTTATAAATTTCATAACATTAAAAATCAATTTATTGTTAACTTTTAAAATTAATTTTTGAATTTTTACAAAGAGCAATAGTTTTATCATCAACTTTTCCACCATAATACTTTTCTAAAACGTCCTTAAAAATATTTTCAGAACTAACTAAATTAAATAATGTCATACAAGACCTCAATTTCATTGCGTCAACATATCCAAAAATTTTCTCAGGATTATCTTCACTTAAATTTAAAAGCTCATTTGTAATTTCGTATAACCTTGAACTAAGTAGTTTATTATTTAAATACTCTTGAGCCTCCAAAAGATTATCTATCCCATAATAATTAGCCATTTCACTCATTCCTAAACCTTTTAACTGAGGGAAAATATACCACATCCAATGAGTCGTTTTCTTGCCATTCTTTATCTCATTTAAAGCCTTAATATAAATATTTTCCTGTGCTTTTATAAATCTATCTAAATTACCCATACCATCATTCCTTCAAAAAACAATTATATTTTACCATATTTTCTAAAAAGAAAAAATCATTCATTATGTCTTATATAAACAATTATTTCATATCTTCGATTAAACTTTACCTATTAAAAATGAATAAATATATTATTCATTAAAACTTTTAATTAATACCCTAAATAATAATTATACAACGAAAAACAAAAAAACTTTTTTTATTTATACTTCTTTAACAAATATCCTAAATCTAAAATAATATAATTAAAAAAATAATATTTTTAGATACAAGCTCAGCTCATTTTAAAACTTCTTCATATTATAAAATGGAAGGAGGAAAAAATGAACGAAAACAATGATAATCAATTAAATAATTGCTTAAACAATTCCAATAAAGATGATTGTTTATGTAAAGTATTAGACTGTCTAAGCAAAGAAGGTAAACAAGGACCAACAGGTCCTACTGGTCCTACAGGACCAAGAGGTGCAACTGGTGCTACTGGTATTCAAGGACCTACTGGTCCACAAGGTCCTACAGGTGCAACTGGTGCAACAGGAGCCACTGGTATTCAAGGACCTACCGGTCCACAAGGTCCTACAGGTGCAACTGGTGCAACAGGAGCTACCGGTGCGACAGGAGCTACCGGTGCGACAGGTCCAGCTGGAACACCAGCAGAAAATTTTAACAGCTATGCCATGGTTCATGATGAAGGAGATAGTGCAATACCAGCAGGTAGCCCAGTAATGTTTCAAACAACAAATATTTCAAATAAAATAACTTATAATCCAAACACAGGTGATTTTTCAATTCCAGAAGAAGGAATATACATTGTTCATTGGTGGATTAATGTAAGACACAATGATAACAAAACTTCCAATTGCGAACCAAAAACAATTGGAATTGAATTCCATCAATACTGGCCTAACGACGTTTTAATTGCTCACTCTTCAACTCATAACAAATTAACTTGCTGTGATACTGGTACTGTAAGTGGTAATGCCATCTTTGCCGCATTACCAGGTGCAAGCTATAGATTTATCAATACATCAGATATTGATATTAAATTAGTACCTAATGACTTATACTCTGGATCAGTATCAATCACTAGAATTTTATAATTTCATAGTAGTATACAGCATATTGTATACTACTTTTTGTACATAAAAAGTAAAATTAAGTGAAATATATATGTTTTTTTTCTCAAACAATTCTAAAATTGCTATAATTAAAATGGAGGGGATAAAATGAAAGCTGCTGTATTAGATGATGTAAAAAAATTTAAAATAACAGAAATTGATAAACCAACACCAGATAATGAAAAAGTGATTATCGATATAATTAAAACTGGAATCTGTGGATCAGATATTCATAACTGGGATGCTGGTGCACCAAAAGGATTAGTCATGGGACATGAATTCACAGGAAAAGTTGTCGACCCAGGAAATAGAACTGATTTAAAAATTGGTGATAGAGTCACCACTTTACCAATATCTCCATGTGGACACTGTGAAGCATGTGAAACAGGAAATCCACAATATTGTTCAGAAACCTGGTTACATGCCGTTGGACTTTCTCTAGACAACCCTGGTGGCTTAACAAGTACTATTGCTGTTAGACCAGACATGGTACTAAAATTACCAGACAATGTCAAAGATGAAGAAGGTGCTATGGTTGAACCTACAGCTGTTGGACTTCATGCCGTTCATCTAGCTGATATAAAAGTAGGCGATAAAGTTTTAATTGTTGGTGGTGGAATCATCGGTTTAGTATCAGCCATGTTTGCAAAATTAGAAGGAGCACAATACGTTGCTGTCAGTGAAACCAATGAAGCCAGAGGTAAAAAATCTGTAAAACTTAATGTGGCTGATGATTGGTTCAATGCCAAAGATGAACACTTTATTGAAAACGTTATGGCTAAAACTAATGGCGGTTTTGATATTGTCATTGATTGCTCTGGAAATACTAAAGCTGTAGAAAGTGAACTTATGAGTGTCAAAGCTGGAGGAACTATTGTTTTAGTAGGTGTTTCAACAAAACCAATTGAATTTGCTTCTATTTTAGCTGTTATGAAAGAATTAAAAATTCAAGGAGCTATTGCCTATACCAAAGAAGAATTCAAAGACTGTATAAACCTAATTGCCAATAAAAAAATAGATGTTATGAAATTTGTCGATGATATTCTTCCATTAGAAGATGTCCAAAAAGCCTATGAAAGACTAACTAGTGGTACAGATGACGCCGTTAAAATTATGATTGATCCAAATAAATAACATAAAAAAGAATGCTAAAAAATTAAATAATACTTAAAGCATTCTTTTTATTTTGTCTTTTCAGAACTATATAGTCTCTTATGCTGATAATTATCCATAACATCAATATAATTTTTATAAATCCACATTGTCAAATCACTTGGTAAACAAGTAAGAGGCAAATTACACTCTTCCATAATCTTCCTCAAATAAGAATCTGTCCCTATTCTATCAAAATATTCACCATTAGATGTCCAAAGCATAATATAATCATCCGTCTTTGGAAAAACTTTAGATATATAATTAACAAATTCCTGTTTAAATAAATCTAAACTTCGATCAGAAACAGAAATTAAACCATTACCCATTTCATAACTAATTTGTTGCGTACCAGCATTTTTTAACTCATCTACCCAATAATTAGCCGCAACATCAATCAAAACTTTTTTTTCATCATCATTGTCAAAAATACCAATAGCACTTTTAGATTCAATGTTTTTAAAATTAATCATAAAATTCCCCCTTAAATATGAAATTATTATATTAGATTATTTTATTTTGTCAAATTTAACAAAACTAAAAATATTTAACCAATTTTTATTTATACAATTAAATTATATTTTACAATAAAAAAAGTAACTTTTTCAAAAAATTATAGGTCTTTTTTTAAAATGTAAATAAATTGTAAATCATTTTTTTCTAATTTTAATAACATCATCATCATTTAAATAACCAACAAGCAAAGATGAATTATCATCATGATTTTGAACATTTCCCAAAACTTTATGCTCATCAAAATTTGCATAACAATATTTACAAAAATGCAGACAAGTATTATAAACTCCAATATCCACCATCTGCACACAGCCACAATCTCTAGCCTTCCACTTAGGAAATTTCTTACCAGTTAATTTATAAGCTAACTTCTTAGAAACACATACATCTGAAATAAAACCGAAAGAACACAAATTATTTTTTTCATAACAAGTCTGAACAGTCATTCCGTTTTCTGCTGCAATCTTACTAAAATTTTCTCCAATCATCTTGTAATCATCATCATTCAATCTTCTAATTTTTAAAATAGCCTTATTATTTTTCACATTTTTATATTCATCAACAAAAGAAACAATAATTTTATCAACATATCCATTTAATTTACTACACAAACTTTTAAAAGAATTTATATGATAACCGATAGTATATTTATCATTTACTAAAATAGGATCATATCTTATATATAAATTTTCCTTATCTATTACTTGTGATAGCTTTTTAATAGCTTCCACTATTTTTCCCTTAGAAATTACATTCGGTTCAATATCTTTTCCATAAGGTGTTAAAGTAACTTGAAAAATAATAGGTTTTTTTATTTCTGTTAATTTATTCAAAATTGGTATAGGATTCTTCGTACAAAAAACAATTAAATCTACATCGGAAAAATATATACGACTAACCATTTTAGGATAAAAAGGATTTCGTACATCTACATAACCATCATTATATCTTTTCATAAACCAATTACTATAAAAAGCAACAATATCACATCTACCACTAACATTTAAAATCATTATAACTTATCACCCACATCTTTATATAATATATTCTCATAAACTTAGTTAACACCTAAATATTTTTTTCTATTTTCTTATACTTTCTAACTTTATTCACTTCTTTATCAAACATAAACTTTTATAATATCATAAAGTATTAATTAATAAACTTAATTTATTAGCTGAGGTACCAATATTATTAGCTCATATTATTTACATTATATAACTTAAGAAAAAAGAAATATTTCTAAAAATATTTCTAATCACCAAACATATCAAAAATATCACCAAAAATAGATTCTTTTTTCCTTCTTTTGCCATTTCTCATATGTTTTTCATCATAATAATCATGTTTATCATATTTTTTATTGTATTTTACATCATAATCCTCATCATGACGCATAATCTCATTTTCCTTAGCCACTAATTTCTCTAATTCACCTCTATCCAGCCATATACCACGGCACTCAGGACAATAATCAATTTCAATTCCTTTCTTTTCACTCATAAGCAATGTTACATCTTTACAAACAGGACATTTCATATATTTCCTCCAATCTACCAATAATATATCATAAAATTATCTAAAAGTACAAAAATTATTTCTATCAAATATAATAAAACGCTAAAAAAATACTTATTTTTAAAATGTTATAAATAATTAAACAGCCATCAGAAATTAATTTTTATCTTCTACTACCACATACTATCCACGTAAAAATACATTTACCTTTATATCACTATCTACATTTTCTATAAAATTATCTAAATCTTTCTCATTACCAACAACCATACCATAATGAATTGGCACAACAACATTAGGTTTCAACTTATTTACAAATCTTGCTGCTTCTAAAGCATCCATCGTATAAGTTCCACCAATCGGAATAAATGCCATATCAGCAGAAATATTTAAATTTTCATCTAAACCATCAGTATCCCCAGCAATATAATATGTCATACCTTCAAAATATAAAACATACCCTAACCAATTATTTTCTTTAGGATGAAAAGGTTTACTAACATTATAAGCTGGAACAGTTTTAAAACTAATAACTCCAAAATCATATTCATCAAAAGGAGCAACATTATAAACATTTTCTTTAGTAAAACCCATCTCTAAACATTCATCATATACATCATCAGGACAAACAATAACTGTATTATCATTTTTTATATTCAAAATATCTTCTTTAGAAAAATGATCATAATGAGAGTGAGTTATAAATATATAATCCGCATCATGTTTCTTTTCCATTTGAATTGGATCAAAATATATCTTTATATCTCCACTAATCAAAATACTACTTTGTACATTAACTGATATCATAAAACCTCCTATATCAAATTATTTTCCTTTAAAAACTCTTCAGCAACAATCTCAGGATTTTTACCTAATTCATCAACTTCATAATTTAACTCTTGAACACTCTCATTAGTTAAATAAACACCTATTTTATTCATTAATTCTTCAAGTTCAGGATATTTATCTAACACCTCATTTCTAATAATAGGAACCGCATAATAAGGTG
>CALVRX010000032.1 GCA_944358815.1 uncultured Bacilli bacterium
TGACAAAACTATTAAAAAGTGCTTGACTTTTTATAGTTAGCCTCCTTTAAAGCAAAAAAGACAACCACATGTTAGGAGTATATGTAATACGGTACCATCCTATACGGCTGTCTTAATTATGATAACGGTCATCCCGGAAGTTTTTTACTTCTCTCGAAAGTAGATTCATATAAACTTATTACCAGTTCACACCTGCCACTGACTCTCTGTAAAATAATATTTATATTACTATTCTTTGTCATCGATTTCTAAAATCATTTTATCAAAATTTTATAAAACAGTCAATAATACCGGCATTGACAAACCTAAAAAAACTCCTATAATATAAAAAAACAAGGAGTGAGGACACATGTATATTAAATATCCAAATGATAAAAATATTTATTCTGATAATCTTGAACAAAAATTAATCCTTTTAAAAAAACTAAGTAAAGTAAATGAAGGTGCAAATAAATATTATAATGCACTTACATGTACACCATCTTATTATAGTGAAAATAACATTTATTCAAACCAAAACATCATTGACATTTTAAAAATAGAAAATAAACTAAATTTATTAAATGATATAATTCCAAGCAAAATGCTTATTAATTATCATTATAATTTTACGGTTTTAAAATTAAAAGAACATAATAATGAACCACTTCCATTAAACGATTTTGAATTGTTTAGTATTATTAAAGAATGTAAACTATATGGAATTACAAAACAAATAAATGAACAAACGATAAAAAAATTTTAACTCAAATTATACCTAGTATGGATATGAAAAAAAATATCGAACTAATTCATCAAATGACTAAAAACCCCCTAAAACATACAATAAACGTTCCAAAAAATAATAGCCTAAAAAATTAACATAAACAAAGAAAGGTGAAAACATGTATTTAAAATATCCAAATAATCAATATTCAAATATTTTTTCAGAAAATCTTGACAAAAAATTAAATATTTTAAAGAAGCTATCTACTATTAGTAGCGGAGCTCAAAAATACTACGAAACTATTGTCAGTACATCTGAATATCACCATGAAAGTGCTATATATGAAATTGAAGAATTAGTAGATATTTTTAAAATTGAACAAAAATTAAAACTACTAAGTCCAATTATTGATGAAGATCTTATCTTAAGCTGTCACATTAATTTTACAACTCAAAAAATAAAAAAATACAATAATAAATATGCCTTTAAAGATTATGAACTTTTTGCACTTTTAAAAGAATATAAAAATCTTGAAATACCAGACAAAATAACCTTGTCAAATCTACAATATATTTTTAAACAAATAATTCCCAGCATAACAATTAAAGAAAAAAATTTATTACTTTCTTTTTTAACTTCACCTCAAATAAAAACATCACGCAAAAAATAAATTTTTAACTTTAAAACATTGAAAAAACACTTTTATTTAATTGAAATGACATCTAAACAATGTTATAATTATTGAGGTGATTTTTTTGAACATCAATTTAAAGCAAGTTTTATTATTTATTTTAGGAGTAATTATTTTATTTTTTGTTGCTAATATTTTCATTTATGTAGTTTTATTTATCTTAATATGTTATTTCATTTACCAAATATATAAATTTATAAAACCATACTTTAAAAAAATTAATACAAAACTGCGTAAACCAAATAAAAATTCAAAAGGTAAAGTAATTATTGAGGCCAAATACAAAGAAAAGTAGGTGGTATATCATGCCTGAATTACCTGAGGTTGAAACCGTCAAAAACACTTTATTAAAAGAAGTAAAAAATAAAAAAATTGTCTCTGCTTCTATATATTGGGATAACATTATTGCCTGTCCCAGTATTAAAGAATTTCAAGCCCATATCAAAAACCAAAAAATCAATGACATCAAAAGGAGAGGCAAATTTCTTATGTTTGAATTAGATGATTATTATTTACTCAGCCATCTTAGAATGGAAGGTAAATACATCATTAGAAAAAAAGATGATCCTGTTGAAAAACACCAACACGTCATCTTCCATTTTTCTGATGGCACAGACTTGAGATATAATGATACTAGGAAATTTGGTAAAATGTATTTACTAAAAAAAGAAGATGCTTTTAACGAAAAACCACTATCACAATTAGGCCTAGAACCATGGGATAAAAAACTTACACCTGAATATTTAAAAAACAAATTTCATAAAAAACCGATTAAAACTGAACTTTTAGACCAAACTATAATTGTAGGAATAGGTAATATATACGCTGATGAAATTCTGTTTTTATCTAAAATAAATCCTAAAACTTTAGCTACTAACTTGACAACTCAAGACTATCAAAATATCATTAAATATACAAGACAAGTTCTAGAAAAAGCCATTGAATTTGGTGGAACAACTGTAAAAAGTTATGAATCATCCGAAGGAGTTCATGGAAGATTTCAAACCCATTTACTTGTTCACACCAAAAAGGAATGTCCCATTTGCCATAATAAAATAACTAAAATTAAAATTGGCGGACGTGGAACTTATTATTGTGAAAAATGTCAAAAGGAGAGGTAAACATGAAAAAAACAAAAATAATTTGTTCAATTGGTCCAAGCAGTGCCAAATATGAAACATTTAAACAGATGGTTTTAAACGGTATGAATGTAGCTAGAATTAATTTCTCACATGCCACTGAAGAAGAAAAAAGTAATGTTTTAAATTTAGTTAAACAAGCAAACGAAGAATTAGGCACCAATATAGCTGTCCTATTCGACACTAAGGGACCAGATTTCCGTACCGGAAATATGACTAATGATAAAATTAACTTAATTGAAGGTAAAACTATTAAAATTATCAAAGATGATATTCTAGGAACAGAAGAAGCTATCACTGTTAACTATAAAGATGCTTTAGATAGTATTAAAGTAGGAAGTACAATTTTACTTGAAGATGGATTAATGCGTTTAGAAGTTATTGACACTTTACCAAATGGTATTAACTGTAAAATTATTGATGGTGGTGTTCTTGGTAGTAGAAAAAGCGTTAACGTTCCAGGCGTTGATTTAAACTTAGACTTTATCAGTGAACAAGATAAAGAAGATATTATATATGCTTGCACACACGATGGAGACTTTTTAGCCCTATCATTTGTCAGCTCAAAAGAAGATGTTTTAGCAGCTAGAAAAATATTAAAAGAACAAGGTAGAGAAGACATGCAAATAATCTCTAAAATTGAAAGTCATACAGCTATTCAAAACTTAGATGAAATCATCGAAGTAAGTGATGGCGTAATGGTTGCTCGTGGTGACTTAGGCGTAGAAATGCCAATGAAAGAACTACCAATCTTACAAAAAGAAATCATCGAAAAATGTCGCAAAAGAGGACGTACTGTAATTGTTGCCACTGAAATGCTTGCATCTATGTATACCAGTAGCCGTCCAACTCGTGCTGAAATCTCTGATGTTGCCAACGCCGTATTAGATGGTACAGATGCCGTCATGTTATCTGGTGAAACAACAATTGGTAAACATCCAGCTGATGCCGTTAAATATATGGCTGAAACTTGTGAAGAAGCAGAAAATTACTACGATTATGCCCATCAAAAATCATATGCTAAAGAAAATAATATTCCATCTGCAATCGCCCATAATGTTGTAGAAAGTGCTAACTTATTAAATGTTAAAGCCATAATTGCTGCTACAACTAGTGGATATAGTGCTAAATTAATAAGTACTTTAAAACCAAAATCTCAAATTATTGCTGCGTGTCCAAGTCATAAAGTAGCTAAAGCCTTAGCCTTAAACTATGGAGTATCTCCAGTAATTGTCAAATACTATGATACTATCGAAGAACTTATGGATAACTGTAAAAAAGAAGCTACTAAATTCATGCAGTTACAAAAAGGTGATATAGTTATTGTTACAGGTGGTTTCCCAAGAATGCACCAAGTTAAAACAACTAACTTCCTAAAAATTGATACTATATAATATAAAAAGATGACTAATGAATTATAGGCCTATGCTTAAATTCTTCCATAAAGTCATCTTTTTTAATATTATAGATATTACTAATCCTGTTTTCTATTCTCATTGCTTCAAAATGCTTATCATAATTAGTAATAATTGGTACTTCACATTCCTTTTTAATACTATTTAAATATTTTCTCCCCTTATCGTTAAAACCTAAAACACGAATATATTGTACATTCCGGCACCTTTTAGCTTCCTCCTTAGTAAAACCACATAAAATATGTAAAAACATTCGTTTTAATTTGTTATATGTATATCGTTTTGATTTTACCAATTGAATTAATTCCTCTATATTATGAGCTCTTAAAATATTTTTTTTAATTTTATTTTCAATCCCTTCATCGACAGTTTGATAAACACTTAAATCCTCAGTACTTATAATTTTATATTTTAGTAAATCAAAATAATCGTCTAAAAAATGTAAATCATATAAACTATTATAACTATCTTCTGGTACATAATCTTTAACATCAATCCCATTTTTTAAAGCATCTCTAATACTAGTCGCACTCGCGATTTTTTCTAATTCTAGGCTGTGATAATCATTAGTTCTTTTTATAGCTTGAATTTCCACACCTTGTAAATTTCTTATATAACCAATGCCAAGTAAATCATTAGGATTATTCTCTAAAATAATACCTAAGTCCTTTAAAGCCTTAGCTAAACTAGTAGGGTAGTTAAAGCCCTTGTTTAAATAACTCTTAATTTTTTCGTGATATTTCGCACTATCTTGAACTTTAACTATTTTCTTAAGTTTATCAATATCCGCACTTTCACTCCCAAAAACAAACGCATCTATTTTTAAAGATTTTAAAATATCTGCCGCCCCTTTAGTAAAAATATCGGCAGCTTGGGTTCCAAAAACAAAAGGAAGCTCAACCACTAAATCCACATAATTTAAAGCCACCTCTGCCTTTTTCCACTTATCTATTAAACTAACATCTCCTCTTTGCGTAAAATCACCATTGATAACTGCAATTAACACATAATCAGGATATAATTCCTTTACCTTTTTTATATGATACAAATGTCCATTATGAAATGGATTATACTCACATATTATTCCCACGCTTTTCATATAATGTCACCTTCATTCTATAAAATTATAATAGAAAAAAGCACCTAACTAGGTGTCAAAAAACTAAATCAAAATTCCTTTATTACATAATTTATAAACTATCATTCCTCCCATTCATCATAACACACTTTTAATGTAAAGGCAAATAAAATTACTGACAACATCTAATAACCAATTATCCTTATTTTCTTTACACAATACATAAATCTTTAGCAAATCTTTTTTATTTTATTGACACTAAAAACCAAAGAACGTATAATTAAAATAAGGTGGTATTATGAAAAATAAAGGATTTACACTAATTGAATTACTTGCCGTCATTGTTATTTTAGCTATAATTGCAGCCATAGTTGTTCCTACTATTGTTGGACTTATTAGAAACTCTAAAGAAAGCACATTAGATGAACAAAAAGAAGTACTTACTAATGCTGCAGAAAGATGGGGAACCGATAACTGGCGTAAATTACCAACAACGTCTTGTGATTTAACTGTTAATGTTCTTAAACAAGAAGGCTATCTAGATAGTGAAAAAGATGTTATCGATCCAACAACTAATAAAACTATGGACGGTTGTGTCAGAATTTCTTATGATTCTGCCAATAACCAATATAAATATACATATGTTGAAAACTGTTCTAACCAGTGTCCAATTAATTAAGGTTTTAATGATAAATTAAAACCTTTTTCTTTTAAATTTCATTATTCGACAAACTTCGACATGTAAATTTTGTAAAATAATGTCGGTGATGAAAATGAAACTATTTGACACAATGATTTTAGATGTAATCCTAATTACTTTTCCCTTAACAATATATTTACTTTATATTGCCTATACTAAAACATTTAGTAAAAAAGAAAATGATTTACTATTTGTGGTAACAGTTTTTTCTATCTTATATTTAATTTTAAAATATGCCAAACCACTGTATGCAAATATACCTTTTATAATTATCAACGTTCCCTTAATACTTTCTTATGTCAAAAAATCTAATCTCTCAATCGTGATTACATCATTTATAATGATTAGTTACTATTATAGCTTTTATAAACACTTTTTATTAATCATAATATTGGAATATTTTATATATTATATTTTCTACAAAAAAATATCAAAAAAAATTAAACTACAATATTCCATTTTATCATTTGTAATTATTAAAACCATCTTTACCACTATCTTATTAAGCCTATTGTATAATCAATTTCCAATATATTTACCACAAATAATCACCTCAAATCTATTATTATATATCTTATCACTTCTAATATCTTATTTACTAAATAAAACTGAAGATATTCTAAAACTTCATATGAATATTAAAGAAATCAAACACAATAAACAAATAAAAACTTCTCTTTTTAGAATAACTCATGAAATAAAAAATCCAATTGCTGTATGTAAAGGCTACTTAGATATGTTTGACCCTGAAAATCCTACCCATTTAAAAAAATATATTCCAATATTAAAAGATGAAATAAATCGTACCCTTTTATTACTCGAAGATTTTTTAGCCATGAATAAAGTTAAAATCAATAAAGATATAATCGATATTAACCTTCTAATTGAAGAAGTCATCAAAAACATCAAAATGCTTTGTAATAAAAACAATATCGACTTAAAAACCAAAATTATCGATGATGATATTTATATTAATGCCGATTATAATAGACTAACCCAAGTATTTATCAATTTACTCAAAAATAGTATCGAAGCCATTCCTAAAAATAAAAAAGGAATAATTGAAATACAAGAAATTTTAAATACAAACCAAATAATAATTACCATTAAAGATAATGGAAAGGGTATGAGTAAAGAAATTTTAAATAAAATAAAAGAACCTTTTTATACAACTAAACGAAAAGGCACAGGACTTGGAGTATCTTTATCAGAGGAAATAATAAGTGCCCATAATGGCACATTAACTTATCAATCGGAAGAACATAAATATACAAAAGTAACTATAACCTTACCAATAGAATCTTATTAAAAAAACGCTCAAGCGTTTTTATTTTTGGGATAAGGTTTCTTTTCATTTGTAACACATAATATATAATCAATACTTGTATCATAATAACTAGCTAATTTTTTTAAAATAGCCGTTGGTATATCATTAGTTTCAGTTTCATATTGTGAATACCCAGTTTGTGACATACCTAAAACTTTTGCAATATCTTTTTGTAACAAATCGTGGTCTTCTCTTAAATCTCTGAGTCTATTCATAAGTCCTAACCTCCGACTTGATTTTACAATAACTTAAAACAAGTTATTGCTTTATAACTTAAAATAGGTTATAATAGTATCAGATAACTTAAAATAAGTTACAGAACGATAAAGTAGGAGGATAAAAATGAAAGAAAAAGTAAAACAATTATTCAAAAGTAACATACTTTATTTTGCACTAGCTATTTTCATGATAGGAACTATCGGTGTGTCAGCTGTCACATATTTTCCAAGTAATCAAGTAACATATGATAACTCATCAAGTAAACTTAATTCCACAAACGTTCAAGGAGCTTTAGATGAATTATATGCTAAATGTAAAACATGTACATCTGGAGGAACAGACAGTTCTAGAGATTATATATACTATGCTAAAGATAATGGCTCTTTTTCATGGATATATAGGGTATCAATCAATGGTGGTCAAGTAGTGCAAATTGGTGAAAAAGAATATAATACAATCACTGGAATTGGAGTATCAGGTAACTATATATATTATGCTGCAGAAAATAATTCTTTTGGATTCATATATAAAATGTCAATAAATGGTGGTAATCTAACACAACTTGCTAGATTAGATAATGTCCATATTACTAATTTAAAGGTCTCAGGTAATTATATATATTTTGGTGCAAATAATAATTCCTTTGGATTCATATATAAACTGTCAATAAATGGTGGTAATCCAACACAACTTGCTAGAGACTCGGCTAGCATTTCAAGTATAGCTTAATAACTATTTTTAATACAAAAACAGTTAAGAGTAAAATCTTAACTGTTTATTGCTTCAGGGTAATAATCTTCATTAAATTTATGACCGCTAGGATCTAATTTTTGTAACTGACTATTAGTAATTAAGAAAAATTTATCCAGTAAAATATTAGAACCATCAGAAGTAACTGGATCATCCCAAGTTAAATCTAAATGTAACCATTTACCATCGATATAAACTAAATTCCAAATATGATTAGTATTAGAAATTTTATAATTTGGAACCCCAAGTTTGTCTAAATAAATTTTCATCGCATCACTATAGCCACTACATAATGCAATCCCATGAAGTAGGGGACCAGTTGCTTTATGGGAATAAGGTCCACCAGAATCTTGTCCTTTTTCTATTTCATCGGCTCTTTCTTTGTCATATACACTATTGTTAATTAAATAATCATGAAATGCTTTAATCTTATCTCTAACGCTCATACTATTTTTAATATTATTCTTTTCAAATTCGGCAATTTTATTATTAACTGCTTGAATATCCGCATCGGTATATAACTTATCAATATCTAAATTAACCTCACCATAAGAAGAAATTTTAAAATAAATTTTCTCGTAACTATTAAAAGGTGATACAAAATTATTAATTGTAGAAAGTAAAACTTGATCACTAGAAATTAAACTTAAATCATCTACACAACTTTTATATTCTTTATCACAGTAAAATGTAAAATTATCCATACCATGATTTAATATTGTATAAATAGCATTTAAAATATCTTGTTTACTTTTTACATGAAAATCATCAGTTTCTTGTACAAAAGCAAATTCATAATTATTTAAATTTTGACTATCATTGGGTAAAGTAACCTCTTTATTTTGAATGACCGACTGCATTACAAAATTTGCTATATCCTCGCGATAAGTAAAACATAAAATAAAAATGATACAAAATATTAAAACCGTTAAAACATTACTTATTTTTTTCATCTAATCACCCCTAATAAAAGAAAAAAGTAAATTACTCCATCGCATTTACTTTCTTAGTTAATCTTGATTTTTTACGAGCACTAGTATTTTTAGCGATTACTCCAGCTCCAGCTGCCTTGTCGATTCTTTTAATGGCAGTTTTTAAAT
>CALVRX010000033.1 GCA_944358815.1 uncultured Bacilli bacterium
TTATTATTCTCCTTTCTCGTCAAAATATTATGGGGTTAACCTTGTGGTATCAACTAAAAAAAAATAACCCCATTTTTAATAAAAATAGCTTTTTTTTGAAATTTTTTGCTATTTTTTAGTCATTTTTAAAAAAACATGCAAAATCCAGATGCTCGCAACCCCCTTTATTTATAAGGATTTCTTGGAGGGGTTAAATAAATTGGTATCAAGTAATTTATATTTAGTTTTTCATTCATTATTATCACCATTTTCCATATCTATATGAAGATTAATTTCTTCTTCTGTCGGCAATTTATCTAATATATCTTTTGGAATATATTTATTTAATTTATATGTTGAAACTCCAATAGGAACATTAGTTGACTGCAAAGACCAATCTACTGTAACTCTATTTTTTTCTCTGCATAATAATAGTCCAATTGTAGGATTATCATATTCTTTTTGTAACAATTTATCGACAGCTGTAACATAAAAACCTATCTGTCCAACATATTCAGGTTTAAATTCTCCGGCTTTTAGTTCTACTACTATATAACATCTTAATTCTAAGTGATAAAATAACAGATCTATATAAAAATCCTGATTATCAATTGATATTTTATACTGATTTCCTACAAAACTAAATCCTTTACCAAGCTCTAACAACACGTCTTTTATTTTTGAAACCATATTATATTCTAATTCTTGTTCTTTATAATTATTATTTAATGAAATAAATTCAAAAATATAAGGATCTTTTACTGTATTATTTACCAAATCACTATTCTTAGGAGGCAATAACAAGGAAAAATTATTATCACTTTTACCAATTATTTTATGAAACTCTGAATCAATTTGAAGTGCTAAAACGTTCCTACTCCATCCATTTTAATGGTATTTTCTGCATATATTTTTCTTATATTTTTATCTTTAATTTTTTCAATCAATAATAAATTATGACCCCATGGTAATTTGGCAACAAGTTGTTGCCAAATTTTATCGTCTTTATACTCTTCATAAAACAGCCTCATTGATCTTATATTTCTCTCTGAGAAGCCTTTCATATTTGGAAATGTTAATTTGAGTTCTATGGATACTTGTTTAGTAAAATTATTACCGTATTTTTTGTTTTCTGAAACTATCTTTCCCAATCTAAAATATAGCATTATTAAATTGCTATTGACCTGTTGCATTGTTTTTATCTGTGCATTTAAAATTTCTTCCTTTATATTACCAATTATTTTTTTAAAGTCTTCTTCTAACATAAATCCACTCCTTTCTTATTTAGCAAGTGATAATGGGGTTACCTATACGGTATCAACTACAATGTTTTAAACTTTTTTATAAGATATATAAAGTTTTAAATATTGCAGTTCATTTATTTATAAGTTTTTTGAATCTATTTAATTATATCATAATTTTTAGACAAAAGAAAAAAGTAGATTAGAAACTACTTTAGAAATGACACTTTAATTTTAGTGCAGTAAAGTATCATCATATATTTTTAAATCAATGTTATTTTCCTTTAGAATAGTTTTGATGGCATGAAAACATTTTAATAGTCTATCAATACTGGAATCATTATATGGATTTTCTTCCCAATACCAAAGGTTATAGGCGATTATTTTATGAAAATGATCGTCAATATTTACGGTAAATTCGTTTTGATTTCCATCTAAAACTGGTGGGAAACTTATTTTATCAATGTTATATAAATCTGTATCTAAAATTATATTTATTATTTTATTAATGAGTTTTTGACTAATAGTAAAATATTTGTATTTTTTAGTAGTGCTGACAATAATATTATCTTGTTTACGATTATAAATTTTAATTTCATAAATCAAGAAACCCCAAGCATCGCTTAGTTTATATGAAAAAATGTAGCTTTGATCATTTACTAAATAATCTGAAACGATACTATTAGAAATTAAATCTGTTATTTCATAATGTTTTAAATCTTTAAAGTAATTGATATGACAGTTATAGCAGTGGTATGTGGGCATATAGTCTGTAATTTCACATCCGCCTATATATATTTCTTTATTTTGGGCTTTTTTTATTACGTCTACTGTTGGAAGTCCGTAAAATATTTTAACTAAATTATTATGACATTTTGGGCACTGCATTATCTGACCTCTTTTACTAAATTATAGTGTTAAAAAATTAAGTATTTTTCAATTTATAACTAAAATAAAAAGCTGGCAATTACTTTTCAAAGTGGCTCAGTAATTTTGAATAATGGTCTAAGCCGCCATAGCTTATATCGGATAGACACATCCCTCGTCCGAATTCACAATTTCTTTGGGAATATTTGTGTGAAATTGTTGTTCCATTATTTCCAGCTCGTTTTTTATTATATCACGATTTATTTTTTTTACAAGTTTTTTAGCTATTATTATTATTGTTATTATTGTTATTGTTATTATTAGAAGAGGTGCCATCGTAAGTATTAGAATAAGATGAGGTATAATGCGGAAGAATTGATATAGCATTATGGGTAATTTGCAGGCTATCAAAATCGTCATTGGCTTTTGTGACTGGATAGGTTTTAACGATATTGCCTGATTGGTCTATGAGAGACAGCATTTCAGTGGTGGCAATAATAGAATTACCTTGATTTTGACCTAAGAAGTCATATATTTCTTGAAACATTTCTTCAGTAATATCTTTGAAGTAATCAGTTAAGCTATAACATTGTTTTAATCTAATAATTTCGTTATAGGTTTTTGGAATTATTTTCATGATTGGTCCTCCTTGATATAGTAAAATTCAATATTTTGAAATGGCAAATTCATAGCATGTATATGATAATAGGCATTGTTTTTTTGTTTTAGGTAATGGTAGTCTCTTAAGGCGTTTGTGGTGAAAAATAAGTTATTGGGTTTATCTTTAGAGTAATCATCTTGATACATTTTTAAAAGGTTGGTGATATTTATTTGATAGTAGTTTGGCTTATCTGATTGATGTTTAGTAACTATGTCTTTATATATTTGATGGGTCATAATATGTCTTTGTTTTGGTCTTTGTTCATCACCATAAACGACAAGCTGTCCGCTTAGAAGCATTATATATAATGAGTTATTGACAGGATAATCGGTATTTTCTAGAACGCCTTTTTTGATATATAAAGTGATTTTACTTTTATCGGTGATGTAGACAATATCTCTTTGTTTTTTTAGAATTTGTGATTGAAGTTTATAGGTTTTATCATCTATTTGGAGTAAGAAAATATCACTACTATATATATCTTTTAGTTTTTTATCTTGATTTATGATGGTTTCTAATGAGGGAATATCAGAGTTTTGGCTTTGATTTTTAGGATAATATGTAGGCGCTAATTCTGGGTGATTTTTATTTAAATAAAGATAAACATCTTCATCATTATTAATATCTTTTGGATATTCTTCGTTATCTTTATATATCTGTTTTTGAAGAGCACAGGTATAGGATTTATTTTGGTGATACAGTTTTTTAACATAGGGGCATCCGGTTTTACAAAGATATAAGTATTGACATGAGGCGCATTCTCGATTAAAACCTAATTGATTATGAATTTGGTATATTTTAGTTTTAGCGTTATTCATAATGGTTTGAACAGAATCTTTGTAGATATTACCATAGTAGAAGGCTTTATTTTTTTGTCCTCTTACGCAAGAGTAAATATCACCATTTCTTTCTAATAAGAAGAATTTTTCACCGCAGTTATCGCAGTTGGTACAGTATGCGGGAGTGAATTCGGCGAACCATTTATATCTCACACCATAGTCTAGATTAGTATTTAAAAAGGCTTTCCTCATTTTTTGATAGAATTTTACTTGATTTTTCTCAGTTAAAGGAGTTAATGGACTATCTTTTGTTTTAAAGCCAATCATGAAGTTAAAGTCATTCATATCAAGGCATGTGTTTTGATCTAAATATTTGATGTCTTTAATTATTTCATCTATTTTTTGAAAATGTTCTTGGAAAATAGTGGCGGATACTTTCTTTTTATTAGGAATGGTTTCTAATAGTTTGATATTATCTAGTATGGTTTTTAAAGTTTTGCCCCCGCCTTTAGTAAGTCTATATTTATCGTGCATAGAAAGTGGTAAATCTAAGCTGCCACTTATGGAAACATTGAATTTTTTTATAGTATCTAGGTGTTTTTGGATATTTAACAAATTAGTTTTAATATGCGGGGTACCTAGTTTAAAACCGTTTTGAGTGATTATATCTTTATTTGTTTGATAATAATTATAAATATATTCTATTAGGTCATGGAAGTCTTTCTGAGATAAGGTGGTCACTTCTCCGCCGTGCAGAGAAATATTAAAGGGAACAATATCGGCTTGTTTGAATTTTGCTACGGCATATTTTAAGGTTTTTAAATACATATCATCTTGTTTTAAGTCGGTAGTATTTTCTTTTAAGTAACAGTATTTACACTGCATATTACAGTTCATGGTTGGAACATATAGTAGATGTATGAATTTTGTCATATTTAATACCTCTTTACATTTGTATAACTTTCTTTAAAAGCACGTGAATTTACGACGGCGTTATAAGGAATACTTATTTCTTTTAGGTTATAACATCTTCTAAAAGCGGAACTACCAATTTCTTTAACTGATGATGGAATAGTTACTTCACTTAGGCTTTGACAGTCGGTAAAAGCGTGAGCACTAATTTTAGTAACTTTGTTTGGAACGATTATTTTTTCGAGGGATGTACAACCTTCAAAAGTTCCTTCACTTATTTTAGTTATTTTATCTGGAAGGATAATATTTTTTAAGTTAGTATTATTTTTAAAGGCATAGGCATGAATTGATTTAATGTTATTATGGAGATTAACTGTTTTTAAGGATTTACAGTTTTCAAAGGTGTTACCATGGATTTCAGTGACTTTTTTAGGAATTGTTATTTCTGTTAGGCTAGAGTCATTTTTAAAAGCACTGCCGCCTAGGTAAGTTAGAGAGTCTGGCAGGATAATATTAGTTAATTTTGGACAATCTTTAAAGGCTTTCCCTCTTATTTCTTTAAGGTTTTTGTTTAAGTTTACGGTAGTTAAATTAGAATTATTAGCAAAAGCACTCGCTTCAATTTTTTCGATAGTATTTGGAATGGTGATAGTTTTAAATTTTGAGTATCTAAAGGCATCTTGGGCGATGATTGTTACTTTTTTATGGTTATATGTTTTAGGAATCGTGATGTTTTCTTTGGTTATTAGACTTTTGGTATATCTAAACAGAGTATAGCCTTCTTCATTTGGAAGATAGATTATTTTAGGATGAATAAATATTAAACATGGCATTAATATAGATATGACTAATGATAGTATAACGATTACTTTTCTATTTTTAAAGGTTATGATTTCTTCGTCAATGGCAGAGTTTACAAGGCTGATTATATCAGTATCAGGATTTTTTAGGGCTTTTTTATAAATTATTTTAGTGATGTCATATTTATGAGATAAAATTAAGTAAATTATAAAGATAATAGTCCAAGTTAAAAGACAAATTACGGGAGATAAATTAAAGAAATAAAGGAAGGTTAGAAGCATGGTTAATAGGACAAAAATAATTAATAATGTGTTTTTCTTTTGTTTTGTGTAATAGTTTTCAAAAGTTTTTGGATCTTTTTTCTTTTTTCGCAATTCTTTTTGAATTATATCTTTTAAGATATGCCGGCTGGAGTTTAAATATATTTTACTAGAGTGGACATATTTAGCATTGGTTTTTGATATGTTTTCTTTATGCTTTAATGGAAGACCACAGTTTGTACAGAAGTAGTCTGTTTCTTGGTTTTCGTTATGGCATTTAGGACAGATGTTGGCGATTACTTGAACAGTAGGCTTTTTTGGTCTAGTGGTTTTTTTAGCACTGCGATAGATAAAATAAATAATTAAAGTTGGTATAATAAGGCTTGGGGATAAAAGAATACAAAAGATAAGGAATGTCATACCTATATAATAAATTGGATTTTTTTTCTTTTTCATAGTTACCACCTCAAATATGTTTTATTTGCATGAATTTGATAATTTCTTCTAAATTATTTAAAGAGACAAAATTTTTTCCTTTTTTAAACATTTCTTTGGTGTTTTCATCTTTATTTTTCATGGTTATACCAACTATTTTAACGAGTATTTTTTGAAAAAAATTTAGTTTAGAATAGTCAAGACCACCTCTTAAGTAAAATAGTGGGGTTTTTATTTGATTAGCTTGTTTTAATTCGGCTAAGTACTTATCACTATAGGGATATGCACCCACAGCGCCATAACAGATAATGTTATATTTTTTATCTGCATTGTTTTTTTCTTTTATTTTACCGGCACAAATCCAGCTTAGAAAAACGATTTTATCATTTTGGTTTAATTTGGTTTCAGCTTCTTTTAGGGAATAAATTGGCAGATGGAGTTTTTTGCTTAATAGTTGAGCGTATTTTTTAGTATGTCCGGTTTTACTTTCATAAACGATACTGATCATAGACTTCACCTTTAACTTTCATTTTAATTATATCACGTATGGTAACTAAAATTTAACTATTTAAGAAAAAAATTGCATAAATAATATGCAATTTTATTCGAATGTACCAAGTTTATTTAAAGGAAAGATGGCGAAGTTAGTGGTACCTTCAATATCACTTACAGGAATTGGACCAATGATACGACTATCAGTTGAATTAGTTCTATTGTCGCCCATGACAAAATAAGTATTTTCTGGAACTTTTTCATATCCTAATTCTTCTAGAGTAAAATCAGCTGTTTGCTGGTTATTGGTTAAAAATGGTTCTTCAATATATTTACCATTAACATAAAGTTTATTTTCTTTATAGGCAATAGTATCGCCAGGCATACCAATTATTCTTTTAATTAATTTAGTGCCACCATAGTTAAAGACAACTACATCAAATCTTTGAAAGTCTTTGTCATATTTTTTTAACAAGAGAATTTCTTTATCGTTTAAAGTTGTAAACATTGATAATCCCTCTACTTGAACTGGGGTTATAATATAGCTTCTAACTAAAATAACGGCAGCAATAATTACAACGTACGGTATAATTCCTTTGACAAAGCCAACAATTCGATTGGGCTTTTTTTCTTCTGTTTCTGGTGTTTTAACTTCCATATCTTCCCCTCCTTTACAAAAAATAAGGTCTTTAAGACCTTATTTTCTTTCTTTAATTTTTGCTTGTCCTTTAAGGTCACGTAAATAATTAAGTTTAGCTCTTCTAACTTTACCTTTTCTAATTACTTCTACGCTATCAACCTT
>CALVRX010000034.1 GCA_944358815.1 uncultured Bacilli bacterium
TGAGTTTGTGATATAATTGTCATAAGCAATAAGTCCCTTCGTATAATTTTTCTTTTCAATTAATATTTTATACGACTTATTGCTTTTTTTCTAGTATACTGGTCTCACATCAATTGTAACTCTACAATGAAAAGACAGAAAATAAAAAAAGATAATTGACTTTATTAAAAAAAAACTTTATCATTATATAAAAGGAGTCTGGAATATATGTTTGAAAAAATTAGGAATACTTTAATAGCAACGTCTGTGCTTTATTTGATTTTTGGAATTATTATGTTATTTTTTCCTACTATGGTTATTACATCTGTTTGTTATTTAGTTGGTATTGTGTTTTTATTTGTCGGCATTTCTGGGTTAGTGATGTATGTGAAAACGGAAATTAAAACAGTTTTTACAAGTTTTACTTTAGTTATGTCAATAATTTTTGGGGCTTTTGGTATATATGTACTTTTAAATCCAGAAACATTCGCATCATTTTTACCACTGGTAATGGGAATTTTCTTATTAGTTGATTCAATAAGTAAATTATCTATGGCTTTTGATTTAAAAAAGTTTAATTATAATAATTGGTGGCAAATGTTAATTGTGGCGTTTATTCTTTTAGGTTGTGGACTTCTTTTGGTATTTAATCCATTTGAAGCATTAACAGTTAGTGTACAAATTATTGGTGCTTTATTAATTGTCGATGCTATATCTAATATTTTTACTATTTATAGTTATTCAAAAATTAAATAAATCTACCTTTTGGGTAGATTTATTTTGTATCTAAATGAACAAATAATAAGCCAATGTTAATTAAACCAGTAATACCTACTAAGGAGTAGATAATTCTACTAAACATTGATCCAGAGCCAAATAAAGTGGCAACGAGGTTAAAATCAAAAAGACCGATTAAGCCCCAATTGATGGCACCTATTATTGTTACAACTAAACATATTTTTTGCAAAGTTTCCATTATTTCACCTTCCTCTAGTATTTATAGTGTTCAATTATGTAAAAAATATTCATAAATAAAAATTTATTTCCATATAATTAATTGAAATTGAAAGATGGTGAAATGATGAAAAAATTTTGTTTAATTTTATTTATTTGTTTTTTAATGGTAGGATGTGGAAAATATACTGTTAAAGATGCACAAAAAGATTTGGAAAAAAAGATTAATAAACTAGATAGCTATAATTTAACTGGTGAAATGGAAATAATAAATAACGATGATGTTTATAAATACGATGTCGATGTATCATATAGTAAAACTGATAAATTTAGAGTATCTTTAAAAAATAAAACAAATAATCATGAGCAAATAATTTTGAAAAATAATGATGGTGTTTATGTTTTAACGCCAACACTTAATAAAAGTTTTAAATTTCAAAGTGATTGGCCATACAATAATTCACAAGTTTATTTACTTCAAACATTATTAGCAGATATTCAAAATGATAATAATAAGGAATTTAAAGAAACTAGTCAAAATTATATTTTTACGACATCAGTGAATTATCCAAATAATAGTGATTTAGTTAAGCAGAAAATATATTTTGATAAAAAGTTAAATCCGACTAAAGTCGAAGTTTTAAATGAAGATGATGATGTATTAATTAATATGACTTTTAAAAAGGTTGATTTAGATGCGAAGTTTAAAGATAAGTATTTTTCTTTAGATGATAATATGCAGACGGCTAAAGTTGAGGAAGAAGTAAATCAAGTTAGTAAGATAGATGCTGAAATTTATCCTATGTATATTCCAGAAAATACAAAATTAGCTGATAAAGAGACAGTTGATTTGGAAAATGGCGAGCGTATTATTATGACATTTGAAGGTGATAATCCATTTATGTTAGTTCAACAAACAGCTTCAGTTAGTGATGAGGCAGCAATTGTATCGGTGTTAGGTGATCCAATACAAATTGCTACAGGTGTAGCTGCGGTTTCAGATAATATTGTATCTTGGGTTGATAATGGAATTGAATATTATGTAGTAGCAGATAATATGAGTGAAAACGAGTTATTGAGTGTTGCAAATTCGGTGTCTGTGCTTCCAGTAAGTAAATAAGTTAATCATTTGGTTAACTTATTTTTAGTTTGAATTGATTTTTAAAAGAGATTAGAGTTATGGTATAGTGAGTTAAATATTGTTTTATTTGGACTTTATTTATAATAAAGTTTTAAATTAATGGAAAATGTGCTATAATGCTTTCAGGTGATAGAAATGGCAGAAAAAGAAAAGAACAATAAAAAGGGAAAGACTAGTGCTAGTACAGTTTCTAAAGAATCACAAAAGGGTAAAACTACAGGTGCTAAAAAAAATAGCAATGTAAAAAAGGTTAATTCATCTAATACTAAGAAAAGTACAGTTAAGTCAAAAGAAGTTAAGAATGAAAAAATTGCAGAAGAAAAGGTAGAAGATATAGTAATAGAAGAAAGTAAGGATAAAAGAAAAAAAGATAAGGAGAAAAAAGCAAATTTAAAACAAGCCCGTAAACAACTTTATTATGACAATAGTTCTGATGGTGATGAATTTACAAAATTGATTAAAATTGTTTTGATTGTTACGGCAATAATTGTTGTTTTTTATGGAGTGACAGTAGTTGTTACTAAAAAAGCTGATGAAGTGAAAAAAGAAGAAAATCGTGAGGAAGCAAATATTCAATATGATAGTATTATGATAGGTTCTATGCTTAATATTAATGGTTCTTTTTATGTGTTAATAGAGAATCAAGATGATGTTAGATTAGGTGAATATAATACGATGCTTCAAACTATTAAAGCTAATGATGATGCACCTACAATATATACTGCTGATTTAAGTAGTGGTTTTAATAGGGAGTTTTTGAGTGACAAAAGTGATTATGCGTCTGATATGGAAAAATTTAGAGTTACTGGAACGACTTTAGTGAAAATTGAAGATCATGAAATAGATGATGTTTATGATAATTATGATGATATTATTGAAAAATTAGATGAATTAGATTAATACGAGTGTATACATTCGTATTTTTTGTTTTTTAGAGTTCTTTTAGTTTTTATTTTGTGTTATACTTTTAATAGCGCATAAAGGATGATGTTCATGGATAATAAAAAGAAGGATAGTATTGAAAAATTATCAGAAACTTTGGATATTAAGGTAAATAAAAAAAAGAGTTTGCCAACTTTTAAGACTAAAGAAGTCGTGATACTTTTGCTTTTTACGGCTGTTATTGGTTTAGTTATGGGCGGTGTTGTAACTTATAATGTTAGTTTAAAAGGCGAACGGGTTGATGACGAATTACAAGAGTTTATTGAAAATTATGATTATGTAGTGGATAATTATTATGGAGATGTGGATAAAACACAATTAATTGATTCGGCAATTGCTGGTATGTTAAATTCTTTGGATAAAAATTCTACTTATGTTGGAGGTTCTGATTCTAATTTTAGTATATATTTAGATGGTAATTATAAAGGTACGGGAATTCAAGTAACAATTGACGATAATAAAAATATTATTATTTATAGTGTTTTTGAAGATACTCCGGCGAGTAAGGCCGGTTTAAAGCCTGGCGATATAATTGTTAAAATAAATGATCAAAGTACTAAAGGAATGGATTTAGATAAGTTTTCAGAAATAGTTAAAAAGCAAAAAAATGATTTTTCTTTAACTTACAAAAGAGATTCAAAAGAAAAGACGGTTAAATTAAAAGTAGATGAAGTGGAACTAAAGTCTGTTTCTTCTAAAATGATGGAAAGAGATAATAAAAAAATTGGATATATAAGGTTAACTATTTTTGCTAATAATAGTGATGAACAGTTTAAAAAAGCTCTTACTAGTTTAGAAAACAAGAATATAGATGGTCTTATTATTGATTTAAGAGGAAATTCTGGTGGGCATTTAACAACTGCTGAGAATATCATATCTTTATTTTTAGATTCATCTCATCCTATATATCAGATAAAGTCCAAAGATGGTCAAGAAAAATATTATTCAACTGGTAAAGAAACTAAAAAGTATAGAATTGCTATTTTGATTGATGGTTCTAGTGCTTCGGCATCCGAGGTGATGACGTCGGCTTTGAAAGAACAATATGGAGCTACAATTGTTGGTGAAAACAGTTATGGCAAAGGTACTGTACAAGAGTTACAAACTTTGCCAGATGGGGAACAATATAAATTAACTACGAAGTCTTGGCTCACTTCTAAAGGAAAAGTAATAGAGAAAAAAGGTATTAAGCCAGATTATCCAATTGTTTTAGATAATAAATATTTTGAAAATCCAACTGAGGAGAATGATAATCAATTACAAGAGGCACTTGAGGTTATTTTTAAATAACTTGGTGCCTTTTCTTTTTATAAAAAAATGTTATAATGGATAAAGAGGTGTGAAGTAATATGGAAACATTGAAAAAAGGTGATTCTTTACAAATACAGTGTTATAAACATGATGGCAAAGTGCATCGTTGTTGGGACGAGGCTGTTTTATTAGATATAAAAAAAGATTATATGGTTTTTGGTAATGAGAGGACGCTTGTTACGGAGGCACATGGTAATATATGGCGAACAAAAGAACCGGCAATAATATATTTTTTTAAAGATTGTTGGTACAATATTATTGTTCAGTTAAAAAATACGGGGACTACTTATTATTGTAATATTGCTTCACCATATATTATAGAAGATAATACTATTAAATATATTGATTATGATTTAGATTTGAGAATTTTTCCTAATGGTAGTTTTAAAATATTGGATAGACAGGAATACAAGTATCATAAAAAGAAGATGAATTATTCTGATGATTTGGATGTGGCTATTCGTAGTGCACTTTCAGAATTGATAAATTATTATCAATCGGGGGCAGAAGTTTTTGATGAAAAAAAGAATTTAAAGTATGGTGAGGAATATCAAAAATTAAGAAAAAAGTAATCATTTTTTTACAATTTGTTCATATATTATAGAAGAAAGCAAAAAAATAATAAAAAAATTGATTTTTTTGTTGACCAAACATCTAAAAAGTGTTATATTATTTATGCGTTCGACGGAAAAGAACAATTATTTCAAAAAAAATAAAAAATTTGAAAAAAATTGTTGACATAAGTCGAAGCATCTGATATATTAAGTGAGTACTTTTTGGAAGGGCTTCCTTCTAAAGAATAAAGAGTGAAAAAATAAAAAAAATTTAAAAAACTCTTGACTTCTTGAAGTATGTTTGGTATATTGGAAGTACCGCTGCGAAGTGGTATGAATGATCTTTGAAAACTGAGCAAAATGTCAATTCATAAATAGTTAGGATTAAATAACAAATTCAAAACTAAATAAGTTTTATTTTTTTTGGAGAGTTTGATCCTGGCTCAGGATGAA
>CALVRX010000035.1 GCA_944358815.1 uncultured Bacilli bacterium
CATTTCCCCTTGTAACATCGCTTCAAACATAGGGCCAAAAATATCCTTTAATGCATCTTGTACATCTTTGGCTGTCTCTGGTTGATATGTATCTATTATTGCCTTTACTAATTCATTTTTACTTTTACTTTTACTTCTCATATTTTTACCTCTTTCTTATATTTTATCATACTTAAAAAGTATGTAAGTTTTTTTACTTACACACTTTATTTTACACTCTCTGTTATTTTATATAATCAACATCTATTAAATGTTCTCTAATATGACTACCATCAGCATAACCAATTCCTACACCGACAATTGGAACAAAACCTTCAGGTAAATTTAATTCATTTAAAATATCTTTATTTTCTTTAATTAAACCAATAACTAAATTTAAATAAATAGAACCTAGTCCTAAAGCTGTAGCTGCAAGCAACATATTTTCCGCAACACACGCACTATTTTCCTTATCTAGTCCATGACCATCATCACGAGCAGAAATAATAATCAAAGTAGGAGCATTATAAAATACACTTCGCTCTTCTAAATTAGTGATTTTATCTAATAACTCTTGGTTCTGTATAACTGTTATACGCATATCTTCATATTTACCTCTACCTACTGGTGCCTGCATACCAGCTTTTAAAATTTTTCTCAAATCATCATCCTTTATTTGCTTATCCAAAAATTTACGATTTGAAAAACGCTTTTCAATAGCTTCAAATAATTCCATTTAATCACCTTCCTATTATAATTATATACCAAAAATATGGTATAATCAAAATAAAGGAGGAATAAAAAATGCGCCAATATTTAGGAGACTATATTAAAACAATTGATAATAAAATAAAAACAAAAAAAATAACGGAAAAAGATATAGAAAATCATTTAACTAAAATAGAATTTTTTCAGCACGAACGACTTATTCATTTATTAGTAACCTTATTTTATGGTCTATTTGTTTTTTTAGCTGTAATTATTTCATTTAAAACATGGTTGTTTTTAATAATTCTCTATTTAGCTTTAATTGTCCTAATTTTTTATGTTAGACATTATTTCTTCCTAGAAAATCATGTTCAATATCTTTATAAGCAATATGATAAAATGAAAGAAATTATCGATAAAAATACCAAATAAAATAAGGTATTTTTTTCTTATATATCGTTTTACCATAGATTTATTTTACATGTTGTGTTAAAATGAATATAGCTATAAATATAGAAACTGGTGGTATAAATGGGAAAAATAATTGCACTTGTCAATCAAAAAGGTGGCGTTGGTAAAACAACGTCTAGTATTAACTTAGCAGCTTGCTTAGGGTATCTTGGTAAACGTTCATTACTAATTGATTTAGATCCCCAAGGTAATAGTACAACAGGTCTTGGAATTGACAAAGGTGATATTAAAAAAAGTATATATGACTTATTAATAGGTGAAGCCAATTTTAAAGAAGTTGTAAAGAAAACTAAATTTAAAAATCTTTATATTATTCCAGCTACAATAAGTTTAGCTGGTGCTGATTTAGAATTAGCTGAAAAAAGTCGTTTAGACCCTGAATTTTCAAAAAATAAACAATTGAAAAAAGGACTAGAAGAGGCAAAAGAAATATTTGATTATATTATAATTGATTGTCCTCCTTCACTTGGACTTTTAACGACTAATGCTTTAACAGCTGCAAATTCTGTCATAATTCCTGTACAATGTGAATTTTTTGCCCTAGAAGGAATTATGCAGTTATTAAATTCCATTATGCTTGCCCAAAAAACCTTAAATCCAACTTTAGATATTGAAGGCGTTTTACTTACAATGCTCGACAATAGAACTAACCTTGGATTGGAAGTTGTGCAAGATATTAAAAGTTATTTTAAAGAAAGAGTCTATGATACTATTATTCCAAGATTAGTTAGATTGTCCGAAGCTCCAAGCCATGGCAAACCAATCATTTATTATGATTCTAAAAGTCGTGGTGCCGAAGCCTATATAAATTTAGCAAAAGAGGTGATTTCTCGAAATGGAAAATAGAAGAGCCCTAGGCAAAGGCCTAGAACAATTATTTGATTTAGATAACTTAAACGTTAATAACGTTAGTGATTTTGAAAAGAATATCTATGAAGACACTAAACATGAAGAAATTGTTGAGCTAAATATCGATCACTTAAGACCAAATCCTTATCAACCAAGAACCATATTTGATGAAGATGCATTAAATGAATTAGCCGAATCCATTAAAGAAAATGGCGTATTTCAACCAATAATTGTCAAAAAAAGTATTAAAGGATATGACGTTATTGCTGGTGAAAGAAGACTTAGAGCCAGTAAAATAGCTGGCAAAACAACTATACCAGCTATTATAAGACAAATAAGCGATGAAAAAATGGCAGAAATTGCTTTATTAGAAAACTTACAAAGAGAAAATTTAAATGCCTTAGAAGAAGCCAAAGCCTATAAAAGCCTCATTGATAAATTAAACTTAACCCAAGAAGAATTAGCTAAAAAAGTTAGTAAAAGTAGAAGTCATATCACTAATATGTTAGGCCTACTTAGACTGCCTGGCGAAGTGCAAGACATGATTTCAACGGGCAAACTAACCATGGGACATGCACGAGCTTTAAGTAAAATAGAAAATAAAGAAGAAATTGTTAAAATGGCTAATGATATTACTGAAAAAGGATTAACTGTTAGAGAAGTTGAAGAAAAAAGTGAAAATATACCCAAAGCTCATCAAACAATCAGAAAACCAAAAAATGATGAATTTAAATATGTTCAAGACTTACTCAGAGATAAATTAGATACCAAAGTTAAAATTAAAGATAAAAAAATTGAAATATCTTTTACAAATACTGCTGATTTAAATAGAATATTAGAAATCTTAAATATAAAGGAGTAAATAAATGGAAAGCATTTTTACAAAAGAAGTAATTACCACTATAGGTATAATAATAGTTGCCTTCATCCTTTACTTTATTATAAAACAAATTATATCCAATTTCTTTATCAAAAAGGCTAAACATCATTCAAATAAAAAAGCCTTAACTATTTTAACTATTTTAAATAATGTTATAAAATATATAATATTAATAATTGCCCTATTAACTATACTGGCTACATGGGGTGTGGATACTAAAGCCTTAATTGCCTCATTAGGAGTTGCTGGTGCCGTAGCAGGTTTAGCAATGCAAGACATGATTAAAGATTTCTTGGGTGGTGCTGATATTTTAACCGAAGATCAATTTAAAGTTGGCGATAATATTCAAGTAGGTAACTTCCGTGGTAATGTTATTTATTTAGGTATGAAAACTACTAAAATTAGAGCCTATACCGGTGAAGTTAAAATAATTGCTAATAGAAATATTAATGAAGTTATTAATTATAGCATCATGCCTGCAGTCTGTGTAATCGATGTAGAACTATCGTATGAAAACTCTACCGAAAAAGCCGAAGAAGTATTAAAAACAGTTATTGAACGGGTTTCAAAAATGGTCAATTACTTAAAACGACCAATTACTATATTAGGCATTGAAGAATTAACTACAGACTCCGTTGTCTACCGCATTGAAGCCGAAGTTAGTGCCATGAAAAACTTTGAATTTAATCGCATTTTCTTAAAAGAAATAAAAAAAGAAGCGGAAGCTAATCACCTCACTCTATCTTATAGAAAGGTGGATGTTCATAATGTCTGATTATAAATTAGGTAGTATTGTTATCATGAAGAAAGCCCATCCATGCGGACATAATGAATGGGAAATAATAAGACTTGGGGCTGATATTAAAATAAAATGTTTAGGTTGTGGAAGAAGCATAATGCTTCCTAGAATTGAATTTAATAAAAAAATGAAAAAAATAATTAAACTTTAAGGAGGAAAGCCATGAAAAAAAAGAAAAAAATACTTCTTGGACCAGTCATAACAATCATAATTTTAACTATTTCAATTATGATTATTAGTGGCATATGTTCCGCCTTAGGTGTTCAAGGAGAAATCACTAGAATAAATAATAATAGCTTAGAAACATCCATGGTCACCGTTAAAAGTGTCTTCTCTGAAGAAGGCTTAAAATATTTCTTTTCATCACCGGTTGATACCTTCAAAACATTTGAACCATTAGTTCTCTTAATAATTTCCCTAATGGCAGTATCTATTGGCAAAGCTAGTGGTTTATTTAAAGCCATGTTTTCACCACTTAAAAGATTAAAACCAGGTGTTGTTACTTTCTTTACTTTATTTGCCGGAATAATATCTTCTTTTTTAGGTGAATATGGATTTATTTTAGTCTTACCCTTAACTGCCGTTATCTATCAGTATTTAGGACGTAACTCAATGCTTGGTATCTTAACCGCATTTATAGGCGTTAGTATGGGCTATGGAGCTGGTTTAGTCTTCAATTATGATGACTATCAACTAGGATTATTAACCAGAGCAGCAGCCACAGTTGATGTCGATGAAAACTATATATTCAACGCTTGGTCTAATTCATATGCCATGATTGTCGCCACATTTATTCTATCCATCTTTGGAACTATCATTATTGAAAACATCTTGAGACCTAAAGTCAAAGAATCAATTAAAGAAACTGATGAATTGATTATTTCAAAAAAAGGTCTTATAGCTAGTACAATAGCTTTTATTATATTAATGTTAATCTTTATTTATACTATTATTCCTGGTTTGCCAGGTTCAGGTTTACTATTAGATCAAAGTCAAACTGATTATGTAGCTCAATTACTTGGACCTAATGCTCCATTTACCGATGCCTTTGCTTTCGTCTTTTTAATCATTATGATGATCTGTTCAGGCATCTATGGATATATCTCAAAAAACATTAAAAATACTAATGACTTTAGTGTTGGTCTCTCTAAAGAATTTGATAATTTAGGATATATGTTTATTCTAATGTTCTTTGCTTCTTTATTAGTTAGTATTTTAAACTGGACTAATTTAGGAACCGTAGTTGCATCTTGGCTTATCTCATTTATGAGTAATCTAGAATTTACTGGTATTCCATTAATTGTTACAATGTTCTTAGCCATAATTTTAATGTCATTTTTAATACCAGATGCCATTACTAAATGGACACTTGCATCCCCTATTTTAGTTCCCCTATTTATGAAAGCCAACATTACCCCAGACTTTACCCAATTTATATTCAAAGCTGCTGATAGTGTTGGTAAAGGCATGACTCCATTTTTTGTATATTTCATTGTTATGCTTGCCTTTTTAGAAAAATATAATAATAAAGAAAGCAATAAAATCACAGTTTTTGGTACTTTAAATCTACTTAGACCAACTGCTTTAATTTTTGCTGTATTATGGTTTATAATCGTTATAGGATTCTTTGTCATTGGACTTCCACTTGGACCAACCGCCGCTGCTCCAACTTTATAGGAAATAAAAATGATTATATCAATTAGATCACCATTTCACAGTAAAATAGGAAGAAGAAATTGTCGTGTAATAAATAGAAGCCAAGTCTTTAAAATTAATAAGGAAAAATATGGTAAATTAAAATTAAAACATGATACAACACATGCAAAAATAGAAATGGAAAGTTTCTTAAAAATAAAAAATGTTAGTAATATTAATATATATGGAACCTTTACTAGTACTAATGAATATAAATTACATTTTAGAGATACTCCTCAACCCCAAGATTTTTTATACGATGATGGTCTATATTATTATAAATATTTACAAAATAATATGCTTTGCTTTTTTGATAAAATGGAATATCTCACATACTTCAATGATCAATTAATTGGCATTATGCGTCAATATCTTATAACTAAACCAGGAACAAATGACATTAGCTATGCCTATAGTGCTTTATATTGGAAAGGTTTAAATTATTTTATATACCCTGCTCATATTAATAAAAAAAATTATTTTTGTATTTATCAAGATAATACTTTAATTGCAATTATATATATGAAAACATTTGAATTAATTGGTTGTCCTGTTGGTACTATATATGCAAATGATAATGTTGATAAAGACTTCTTGTGTATCATTGCTGGAACATATAGTTACATGGATGAACTAACGCAGCCAGCCTCTAATAACTATGTTAGAAATGATAAATTTGACCAAAATTTCATTAATAAAATTATTAATAAGCAAGAAACTAGTTAAAATGATGTACATTCTATTTAGGAAACATCAAATAAAAAACTAGTTTTTTATTACTTAATAGACTTATATATATACTTTTGATAAAATAAATATAAAAGGAAGTGAAAATAATGTCTAAAAAGAAAATACTTATAATAGCCATTATATTATTAATAATAGCCATAACAATATTAATAATATATTTAAATAACCGTATAATAGATGATAATTCAGGCTTTACTTTAAAAGACAATCTTCAAACCGAAGTCTATACCAAAGCTAATATAAAAGATTATATAGATAAAATAGATGGCAAAATCTTAAAGCAAGATCCAATTAATACTAAAAAATTAGGTACTCAAGAAATTAGCTTTATCTATTTGAATAAAAACAATCAAAAAAGAAGGGGTACTATTCAAATAGAAATTAAAGACACAGAACAGCCTTTAGTTTGGATAAATAATAATTACTCAACTAAAGTCGGACAAGAGCCAAACTTTGATAATATTATTTGCGTAGATAATTATGATAATAAACCAAAATGTGAAATGAGTGGTAATTACGATATAAATACCCCAGGGACCTATAATTTAAAATATAAAGCTGAAGATAATAGTGGTAATATTTTTGAAAAAAACATTACCTTAACTGTTTATGAACCTGTCACTAATACCCACTCTACCCCATCCAATACGAAACAACCACAAACTCCAACTTTCACTGATTTTCAAACAGTTTTAACTAATTATAAAAATGAAAATACCGAAATAGGTATTGATGTTTCTAAATGGCAAGGAGACATTGATTTCACAAAAGTCAAAAACGCCGGTGCTTCCTTTGTTATGATTCGAGTAGGTTCTCAATCAGGAACTAAAGGCGAATATGTCTTAGATCCTTATTTTAAACAAAACATTGAAAATGCCTTACAAAATAATTTAAAGGTCGGTATCTATTTTTATTCATACGCTGATAGTGAGAAAGAAGCAACTAAACAAGCTAATTGGGTGATAGATCAAATTAAAGACTATAATATTACTTTACCAGTTGTTTTTGATTTTGAAAGTTTTAACTCATTTAATGACATGGAATTAAGTATCTTTGGATTAAATCAAGTTGCCGATACCTTTATTAAGACTTTGGAAAATAATGGATATATAGGTGTTCTTTATGGCAGCAAAAACTATTTAAATGCTATTTGGAAATACCATGAACAACCAGTTTGGCTTGCTCACTATACCAATCAAACTGATTATGATAAAGAATATTTTAT
This sequence comes from uncultured Bacilli bacterium, assembly GCA_944358815.1. Lineage (GTDB taxonomy): Bacteria > Bacillota_I > Bacilli_A > RF39 > UBA660 > Coprosoma. Next base: position 7,357 of record CALVRX010000035.1, read on the forward strand.
GTGGCAAATGTGTGACGATGGTAAAATAGATGGAATAAATGGATATGTCGACATTGATATATTATATAAAAGTTCTAGTAAAAACTAGACTTTTTTTCTTTATGTGATAAAATATTGTTGGTGATGAAAATGAGTTTAACAGCAGGAATTGTTGGCTTACCCAATGTCGGTAAATCAACATTATTTAATGCAATAACAAAACAAAATATTTTAGCCGCTAATTATCCATTCGCAACTATTGAACCAAATGTCGGCATGGTAACTGTCCCAGATGAAAGAGTAACTTTTCTAGAAAAAATGTATAAACCCAAAAAAACCATACCTGCAACCTTCGAATTTACTGATATTGCTGGATTAGTTGAAGGAGCATCTAAAGGTGAAGGATTAGGTAATAAATTTTTATCTCATATTCGAGAAGTCGATGCCATCTGTGAAGTAGTAAGATGTTTTGATGATCCAAATGTTACCCATGTATCTGGTAATGTTGACCCAATTCGAGATGTTGAAGTCATCAACGTTGAACTTGAATTAGCAGATCTCGAAGTAATAGAAAACCGATTAGCTAAAATGGGTAAAAAAGCTCGCCTAGCAAGTGATAAAGAAGCCATGAAAGAAGCTGAATTACTAGAAAAATTAAAAGAAAATCTAGAAAAAAACATTAACCCTAGAAATTTAGACTTAACTGAAGAAGAATTAAAAATCTTAAAGCCATTTAATCTTTTAACTATCAAACCAATTATTTATGTAGCTAATGTTAATGAAGAAGATATTACCACAGAAAATCAATATGTCCAAATTTTAAAAGACTATGCAAAAAAAGAAAATGCTGAAGTAGTAGTTATATGCGCTAAAATAGAAGCTGAACTATCTGAACTAGACGATAATGATAAACAAGAATTATTAAATGATTTAGGAATTGAAGAAAGCGGTCTAGATAAATTAATTAAAAGTTCTTATAAATTACTTGGTCTTTCCACTTATTTAACTGCCGGACCAGATGAAGTTAGGGCTTGGACTTATAAACAAGGTATGAAAGCTCCAGAATGCGCTGGAATTATTCATACTGACTTCCAAAAGGGCTTTATCAAAGCCGAAGTAATGTCCTTTGATGACCTAAAAAAATATGGCTCAGAGTTAAAAGTGAAAGAAGCTGGCAAATTAAGACTTGAAGGTAAAGATTACATCATGCAAGATGGGGACATTTGCCATTTTAGATTTAACGTTTAAAAACAATTAAAAAAGACATACTAATACTGGTGATTAATATGTACTTGGTTAATTGTTTTTTTATATACTCCATATTTAGTTTCCTTCTAGAAGGAATTTTTAATCTTATAGTATTAAAACATTTTACAAGTGGTATTTTATATGGACCATGGACTCCAATTTATGGCGTAGGTGCCATCATTACTATCGTAATATCCAAAAAAATATTTCAAAAACTTCATAAAAGTCAATTCATAGAAACTTTAATTACATTTTTAATTTTATCTGTAACTTTAACATTAACCGAATTTTTAGGCGGTTTCCTAATTGAAAAATATTTCATATAACCATGTGGAACTATAAAAACTTTAATTTTCCTATTGGTAAATACATCACTTTAGAAATGACATTTGTCTGGGGTCTAATCAGTATATTTTTAATCTATATAATAAAACCACTTATTGATATAATTGAAAAAAAGATTCCTAAATTTATAACCATCATTTTATCCATACTGTTTGTATTAGATGTAATCATAACTTTACTTACCCGTATAAAATAAAAGAAAGTAAAACTGCATCTAATTCATACATCATTCAGTAATTTTCAAAAGTAAACATAAACAGTTTACTTTTTTAATATATTTTGTTATAATCTTAAACGAGTAATTAAATTACTCCTTGCTTTTATAAAAAAGCCGAATAGACCATAAGGAGGTGTAAAAATGAGAAACTATGAAATCATGTTTATCGTTAGACCAACATTAAGTGAAGATGAAGTAAAAAAAGTTGTTAAAGATTTTTCAGACATCATTACTAAAAATGGTGGTAAAGTAACTAAAGAAGAAAACATGGGACAAAGAGAATTAGCTTATGAAATCAAAGATTTTAAAAGCGGATATTATTTCGTATTCGAAGTAGAATCTACAGATGATAAAGCTATTAAAGAATTTGATCGTCTAGCTCTTATTAATAATGACATTATTCGTCATTTAATTACAAAAGTAGAAAAGTAAGAAAGAGGTAGATTTATGAACAGAGTATGTTTAGTTGGTAGATTAACTGCTAAACCAGAATTAAGATATACAGGAAGTAATGTTCCATATACTAGATTTTCTTTAGCAGTAAACCGAACTTTTAATAATGCACAAGGAGAAAGACAAGCTGACTTCATTAATATTGTTGTATGGCGTCGTCAAGCTGAAAACGTAGCTAATTATTTAGATAAAGGAAGTCAAGTATCTATTGAAGGCAGAATTCAAACAGGTAGTTATACTGCTAATGATGGTAGTAGAAGATATACAACTGATGTCGTCGCAGACAATATTCAATTTTTGGATTCTCGTCGTCAAAATCAAAATGATGCTCGAGTTAATAATCAAACCCCATATGATTATGAAGATGCCCCTGCCAATACAACTATGAATGATGTCGATATTGATGATGATCCTTTTGCTGATTTTGGAGACAATGTCTCAATTGATGATAATTTCTTAGAATAAAGGAGGTAAACTATGGCAGAATTTCGTAGAAGAAAAAGAAAAGTATGTCAAATGTGTGCTGGAAAGCATGTTAGTTATAAAGACGATACTGTAAAAAAATATGTCAGTTTAGATAAAGGTAAAATTTTACCAAGAAGAATTACTGGTGCTTGCGCAAAACACCAAAGATATATTGCTAATGAAGTAAAAAAAGCTAGATTTATGGCATTACTTCCATTCGTAAAATAAAACATTTGCTAACAAAAGTAAATGTTTTTTTCTTAAACTTTTCACAATTAAATGATATAATTAATCTAAAAGGAGGATAACTTATGGCAGAAAAAGAACCAACCCTAAAAGATATTGTAAAAAATGATTATCAAGAAAAAACAATTTTAGATTTAAATATACCAGATAATAAAATAGGCATTGCCAGCGATCATAGAGGTTTTGATTTAAAACAAAAACTTACAAAATATTTAACCAAAAAAGGCTATACTGTTATTGACTATGGTTGTGATGATAAATCCAGTCATGACTATCCGGAATATGGTTTCAAATTAGCCAAAGCCGTTCGTGATGGTAAAGTTGAAAAAGGCATCGCTATTTGTGGCAGTGGTATTGGAATAAGTATTGCCTGCAACAAAGTAAATAAAGTAAGATGTGCTAAATTAGATAACATTAAAGAAGCTAAATATACAAGGCAAGACAACGATGCAAATATCATGGCAATTAATGGAAATATGCCACTAATCAGAGCTAAAGACATTACCGATGTATTTTTAAAAACCCCGTTTAGTAATGAAGAACGTCATAAAAGACGTATTGAAATGTTAGACAACTATAAAAACTGATGGCACTTAAAGGTTTTATATACATAGTAACGGTAATACTAACTATATGGGCTTTAGAAAGTATCAATATTTCTGGCATATTTAAAAAGAATAGATACTACTCATCTAGGGTATTATATCTAATAGTCGCTATGGCTTTATCATACTTAGTCGTTAATTTTTTCTATGATTTTTTCGAAAGTACGAAATTTATATAGAAAGGACCTAAGATATGAAAAAGCTCATTATCGTCACTCTATTAGTTATTATAATACCTTTTTTATTTGTCAAAATTTTTGTTCAAACTGACACAATAAAATTTAAATATGTCACTAATAACACTATTAGAGTTAAAGATGAAAAAACAAATAAAATAATCAAACTCCCATTTGAAGAATATATCAAAGGAGTAGTTGCTGGTGAAATGCCAGCTGACTTCGAAATAGAAGCCCTCAAAGCCCAAGCTGTTGCTTCTAGAAGCTATGCACTGTACCAAATGACTGCAACAAAAAACAAAGAATATGATGTATTAAATACTACAGCAAACCAAGTATATTTAACCGATGAACAATTAAAACAAAATTGGAAAAACGATTATAATCAAAAAATAAATAAAATCAAAAAAGCCGTTGCTGAAACTAGTGGTGAATATTTAACCTATAAAGGAATGATAGTAAACGCTATGTTTTTCTCCACTAGTACTGGTAAAACTGAAAATAGTGAAGAAGTTTTTGTCTCTGCTCTTCCCTATTTAAGAAGCGTCGATAGTAAATGGGATGAACAATCACCAGCTTATACAGACACCTATACCTTTACTTTAAAAGACTTCTACACAAAATTAAATATTCCTTATAATGATAAATTAACCATTGAAGTAACCCAAAAAACCTCAACTGGTCGAATAAAAAAATTAAAAATAAATAATGTTGAATTAAATGGTAGAGATGTCGCCACTAAACTATCTCTTCGTTCTAATTATTTTGAAATAATTCAAAATAAAGACAAAGTGACAATCAATACTAAAGGATTTGGACACGGTGTCGGTATGAGCCAATATGGCGCCAATGGAATGGCAAAAGAAGGCTATAAATATAACCAAATTTTAAAACATTATTACCAAAATACTGAAATAAAAAAAATTTAGTATAAAAACACCAAAACTATCCAAAATGATAGTAGAGGTGAAAAAAATGAAGAAAATAAAGCTAAAAAAACCAGTCGTTTATAGCATGTGTGCCGCAGTAAGCGTACTTTTATTAGGAGGACTTTGGTATGCCGATATGTCTAATCAATCACTAAATAATAACCCAGATGAAGATTTAATATATGTTTCTAGATTATTTGATGATAATGTTGTATCAGTCGTAAATACTCTACCAACCATCTTGAGACCATATAATAATCCTGAAATTAAATCATTAAATAACTTTTACGATTATCAAAGTGATGAAAAAACCCAACAAAATGCAATTATAAACTATGACACAACCTATATTCAAAATAATGGTGTCGCCTATGGCGGTATCAATGATACTTTTGATGTTTTAAGTGTTCTTCCGGGCACTGTTACATCGGTAAAAGAAGATAATTTAATGGGTAAAATAGTCACCATTCAGCACGACAACAATATCATTACCACTTACCAAAGTTTAAGCGAAGTGACAGTCAAAGAAGGTGATAATGTAGCTCAAAACACCATCATCGGTAAAGCCGGTGATTCAAACTTAGAAAAAGACTTAGGCAAACACGTATTATTTGAAATTACCATGGATGGTAAATATTTAAATCCTGAAAACTGCTTTGACAAAACCATAGATCAACTAAAGAGTTAATTTATAACTCTTTTTTCATTTATACAAATTATCTTTTATAATAATATTAAATAAAATTTATATATTAAAAAAAGTATAAAAAAAAGACATTAGCAGTATCAAAACAATGTTAGGTATGATATAATATTCTAAGAAAAAGGGTGATAAAATGTTTTCAAAAGATATTGGAATAGACTTAGGAACAGCTAATGTTCTTATTTATATTAAAGGACAAGGAATAGTTTTAAATGAACCAAGTGTTGTTGCCATTGATGAAGAAACTAAAAGACCAGTAGCTGTTGGAACTGCCGCTAAAGAAATGCTTGGTAGAACACCAGGACAAGTAAAAGCTATTAGACCAATGAAAGATGGAGTTATCGCCGATTTTGAAATCACTGAAATCATGTTAAATAACTTCATCAGAAAAGTCAATGGAAAAAGTTTCTTTGGAAGACCAAGAATCTTAATTTGCTGTCCTTCCAACATCACACAAGTAGAAAAAAACGCCATCAGAGAAGCCGCTGAAAAAACAGGTGCTAGGAAAGTTTACCTAGAAGAAGAACCAAAAGTAGCTGCTGTTGGTGCCGGTATGGATATATCTAAACCAAGTGGAAATATGGTTATCGATATTGGTGGTGGTACAACAGATGTTGCGGTTTTATCATTAGGTGGTATTGTTACCTCATCATCCATTAAAATTGCCGGTAATGTTTTTGATAATGATATAATTAAATACATTAGAGAAAAATATAAACTTCTTGTTGGAGACCAAACAGCTGAAGAAATTAAATTCCAAATTGGAACCGTTTTTCCTGGATCAAAAAGTGAAAAAATGGAAGTTCGTGGTCGTGATTTAGTCACTGGTCTACCTCATACAATTACTTTAACCTCTGAAGAAGTAGAAGAAGCTCTAAGAGAAAGTGCCTATGTTATTGTCAACACGGCTAAATCTGTTTTAGAACAAACTCCTCCAGAATTATCTGCTGATATTATTGATAAAGGTATTGTCATAACTGGTGGAGGTGCTTTACTTGATGGTATTGATAAACTACTTAGTCATGAACTAAAAGTACCTGTTTTTATTGCTGAAAGTCCATTAACATGCGTTGTTGAAGGAACAGGTGTTTTATTAGAAAATATTCCTTTACTAGAAAGTGGTTTAAATAAACGTTATTAGTCCATAATAGAACTAGAAAGGTGGTTTTTATGGAAAAAACAAAAACACAAATTTTAAAAGAAAAACTATTTAGACCAAACCAAAATGGTTGGAATTCTGCCAACTTAGATACAAACAAAATTATGACATTTGCTCAAGAATATATTGAATTTATCAACAAAGCTAAAACAGAAAGAGAATGTGTCAAAGAATTTACTAAAATTTTAAAGGAAAATGGCTTTCAAAATTTAAATGACGTTCAAAATTTAAAAGCTGGTGCAAAAGTATATTATATAAATAGACATAAAAATATATATGCTGCTGTCCTTGGTTCAGAAGATTTAACTAAAGGCTTTAACATAATTGGTGCACATATCGATAGCCCAAGATTAGATCTTAAACCAAATCCATTATATGAAAGTACTGAACTCGCATTATTTAAAACCCACTATTATGGTGGCATAAAAAAATATCAATGGGTCAACATTCCACTAAGTATGCACGGCGTTATAATGACCAAAGATAATCAAAAAATTGAAATAAACATTGGTGAACAAGATGATGAACCAATATTTACAATCGCCGATTTACTTCCTCATTTATCATCAAGACAAGATAAAAAGAAATTAGAAGAAGCTATTGGTGGTGAAGATTTAAATATTCTAGTAGGTAGTATACCCTATACAACCGATGAAGAAATATCAGAAAAAGTCAAACTAAATATTTTAAATATCCTAAATCAAAAATACGGTATTGTTGAAAGAGACTTTGTCAGTAGTGAAATAGAATTTGTCCCTGCCTTTAAAGCAAAGAGTTTAGGTTTTGATCAAAGTTTAGTTGCTGGCTATGGACAAGATGATAGAGTATGCGCTTATACTAGCTTAAGAGCTCTTTTAGAAGTAGAAAATCCAAAAAGAACAGCTATTTGCTTATTAGCTGATAAAGAAGAAATTGGTAGTATGGGTAACACTGGTATGTCATCAAGAACCTTTGAATATTTCCTAGAAAAAATTCTCGATAAAACTATTGGCAATAAACCAGGTATAATAGATGAAATATATGAATCTACTAGAGTCTTATCCGCTGATGTGACTGGAGGATATAATCCTAATTATCCAGATACCTATGAAAAAAATAATGAATCTTATATCGGTCATGGTATCTCATTAATTAAATACACCGGAAGCGCTAGTAAGGGTGGAGCCTCAGACGCTAATGCTGAATTTGTCGGTTATGTTAGAAACCTATTTGAAAAAAATAATATTACCTATCAAAATAGTGAAATGGGTAAAATAGGCATTGGTGGTGGTGGAACAATTGCCTATATATTAGCCGATAAAGGTGTTGACGTCATCGATTGTGGCGTTCCAGTTATATCTATGCACTCACCGTATGAAATAACTAGTAAATTCGATATTTACAATGCCTTTAAAGCCTATGAAGTATTTTATAAAGACGAGTAACATCGTCTTTTTCTATGCTATAATATAAAAAAGGAGTTGTTATTATGAATATTATAAATATTATTACTTTAATAATTGCCACCATTACCTGTTTCTTTGGTTATAAACTCAATAAAGCCTTAATAGCTATTATGGGACTAATTATTGGCTTTAACTTAGGTGTCACATATCTACCAAATTTTATCACTGACCAAACAACTATTTATATAGTCTCAGCAATTATTGCCATTTTAACTGGCATAATATCATATAATTTATATTTAGTTGGTGTCTTCTTATTATGCGCTATAGCCGTTTATATTCTTTGTGAAAACCTTGGCTTAGAAACCAATATTCAAACTATAGTCGGTATCATAGCTGGTATTATAGCCGGCATATTAGGCGTTAAATTCACAAGACCTCTTATGATCATCTCTACTAGTTTAGGAGGCGCATCCATTTTAATTACAACAATTTTTAAATTATTAAATTTTCAAAATAATATCTTTTTCCTTATCTTATCTCTCATTATTGCCTTTTTAGGAATGGCTTATCAATTTAAACAAAAAGATTTAGATTAATATAAAAATAATTGCAGCAAAAAAAACAGCCTCTTGAAAATATATAAATAAAATGTTACAATGAAATAAACTACAAGATAGTGCAAAAAAAATTTTGAAAGGAAGAGGGGAAATGAAAAAAATATTATTTACTGCAACAGCTTTTGTTCTAAGTATAGTTATGATGCCAGCTGTTTCAGCAGCCGGTGATGTAGCTAGTGTAGATGGTACTAATTATGCTACATTACAAGAAGCTATCAATAATGCCAACGGCAAAACTGTAACTTTACTATCTGACGTTACTGAAAGTATTACTATCAGTGCCGGAAATAAAGTTACCTTAGATTTAGGTAAATTTACCTTAACTAATACATCTGGTAAAGACACAATTACTAATAATGGTGAACTTACTATTACAGGTACTGGTACTGTAGATAATGTATCAAATAGTAAAGCCGCTATGGTAAATAAAGGTACTGCTACATTAAATGGTGCCACTTTAACTCGTTCAGCCGAAAAAAAAGGTAACACTTATTATGTGTTAGATAATAATCACGGTACATTCTATATGAAAAGTGGTAAAATTACTAACACTGCCATTAGTAGCTCTTGCGTTAGAAATATAGAAGCAACTTTCTATATGCAAGGAGGAGAAATAAGCAATGATTTTATCGCTTTAAAAAATGACGATAATGGTATCATATATATGACAGGTGGTGTTGTCAACAGTAATAAAACTGGTGGAAGTGCTTTACAAAACTGGGGTACTCTAAAAATGAGCGGTGGAACTTTAAATGCCGCAACTGGAGCTTATGCTTTATGGAATTTAACTTGGAGTAATGATTATACCCAAACAACTGCCGTTATTTCTGATAATGCCGTTATTAATGGAAAAGTAGTATTATCATACAATGACAATAAACCAATTACTAATACACCAGAACTTACTATTAATGGTGGTAGCATAAATGGTGATGTTGTTAATAGCACACCAAGTGAACTTGTAATTACTGCTGGCGACATTAATGGTAATATTTCTACAAGTGGAAAAATAACTGTTTCTGATGCTGATTATAGTAAAGTTGAAGAACTAATTAATAAAGCTAATCAACTTGATAAAACATTATATACTGAAGATAGTATAAAAGCCTTAGAAGATGCTATTAATAAAGTTGATTATACTAAAAATGTTTTAGAGCAAGATGAAGTTGATGAAATGGCTTCAAATATTGAAAAAGCATTAAATAACTTAGTTCAACCTTCACAATCAACAGTAACTAACCCAAAAACAGCTGATAATATTTTACTTTATGTAATTTCATCTATTGCTGGTCTTGGTCTTGCTACTGTAGCAACTAAAAAAAAATTACAACACTAAAATGAATAACAATTATAAAAAGTAACTTCACATTCCAGTGAAGTTATTTTTATATAATAAAATAAATAATTCCAATTAAATAGTTGAAATAAACACCAACCTAAATTTATAACTAAACATAAAAAATAATTCAATTGGCTTTATTATATAAAATATGTTAAAATATACTTATCAGAGGTGATTTACGTGGGACAAGATGAAATTACAAAAATATTTCTTATGATTATTACCACATTTTTATTTGTCGCAATACTAATACCATTTATAAAAAAAATAGCCATTCATGTTGGCGCTTTAGACATTCCTAACAAAAGAAAAGTTCATAGTAAACCAATGCCTAGATTAGGTGGATTAGCCATATTTTTTGGCTTCCTCTTTGGATATATGTTATTTGGTGAACCAAGTAGTACAATGAACTCTATTTTAATTGGTAGTTTCATTATCGTCCTAACTGGTGCTATAGATGATATTAAACCATTAAAAGCATCTGTTAAATTCGCCGCCCAATTAATGGCAGCTATCGTTGTTACTTGTTATGGAAAACTATTAATTCAAGATATAACTGCTTTTGGTTTCTATCTGGATTTAGGATTATTTGCCTACCCTATTACCATATTCTTTATTTTAGGATGTCTTAATTGTATAAACTTAATTGATGGTTTAGACGGTCTAGCTGCCGGTATTAGTTCTATTTACTTTGCCACTATTGGTATTATTTCAATTATAATGGGAAAAACAGGACTTGATTTCGTTTTAACCTTTATAATGCTAGGCTCTGTTTTGGGATTCTTAGTGCATAACTTTTACCCAGCCAGTATTTTTGCTGGCGATTCTGGATCCCTTTTTATGGGATTTATGATAGCTGTTATTGCCCTACTTGGCTTTAAAAGTGTTACCTTGACATCTTTAATAATTCCTCTACTTATCCTTGCTATTCCTATATTAGATACTGTATTTGCCATTATTAGAAGGCTTTTAAAAGGAGAAAAAATATCTAAACCAGATAAATCTCATCTGCATCATCAACTATTAAATAAAAACTTTTCCCATAGAACAACAGTTTTAATTATCTATGGTATTGATATTCTTTTCGCAGCCGCATCTATCATTTATGCTCTTCATGATCAAAAACTAGGTTATATTATATATACAATACTTACCGTAATCGTTGTCATCTTTGTTCTTAAAACCGATATTATTGTGGATAAAGCTAGTTTCCACAAAAAACATAATCAAGAAAAATAATTATCACTCGCATAATTATTTTTTTAATGTTAATAATATAAATGGTGATTTTATGAATAAGGAAATAATGGAAATATTAGATGTCATATTAAGATGCTTAGTATCATTAGTCACACTCTTTTTCGTTACCAAAATGATTGGTAAAAAACAAGTATCTGAATTTAGTTTATTTGACTATGTAATAGGTATCTCCATTGGCAATTTTGCTGCTGAAATGGCAATTAACTTAGACTCTGAATACCTTCATGGAACAATTGCCGTCATTGTTTTTGGACTAGTTGCTTATATAGTTTCCGTTATTACCCTCAAAAGTCTTAAAGCTCGAAAATTTTTCATTGGTGATCCAACAATCATTATTGAAGATGGAAAAATCTTATATAAAAACCTAAAAAAAAATAAAATAGATATTAATGACTTGTTAGAAGAATGTCGTATTAATGGCTACTTCGATGTATCAGAAATTGATTATGCCTTAATGGAAGCCAATGGTAAAATCAGTTTTTTACCCAAACCAGATTATCAACCTCCACAAAATAAAGACTTAAACATTAAAAAACAAAAAACTGGTCTGTGTGCTAATCTAATAGTTGATGGAAAAATTATTAGTGAATCATTGAAAATTATGCACAAAGACAAAAAATGGCTCATGCATGAAATTCAAATAAAAGGATATAAATTAGATGACATAATCTTAGCCACCCTAGATTTAAATGACACTTTTAAAGTTTACGGAAAAAACGTCAATTCTAAAACTTATGACATTTTAAACTAGTATTATAAAATATAGTCTGCTATAATTAGTTAGGTGATAAACATGAGACATTTTTGCGCATCCGCATATATTATTAATCCTGATAATAAAAAATTACTCTTAGTAAAACATAGTGATTATAATAAATGGCTTCAACCTGGTGGACACATTGAAGATAATGAAACTCCAGAAGAAGCAGCTATTAGAGAAGTTTATGAAGAAACCGGCATCAAAACAACATTAATCGGCGAGCATTTTCCAAGAGAAGATGATTTAATAAGACCATTAGGTATTCAATGTAACCGAAAAAACAATGGTGATCGAATGATTGACATTATTTACTATGGTAAACCTAATAATCCTGATGCTCCTTTAAAAGTTAATGACGAAAGTAAAGACATAGGCTGGTTTTCTAGACATGATTTAGAAGAAATGCCCGTATTTCCAGATGTTAAAATAACATTTGATTACCTTTTAAGAAATTATTTTGGGGAAAATGATAACTAAATCAATAAAAATATCTAATCAAATAGCTTTAGATAAATTTTATCGAAAGCTATTTTTTTATAAAAGATTTTTCTACAAAAAGGTAATCTTTAAAGTAGACACTAATTATAAAGAAATAAAACCTATTATAACGGCTTTAAATATAAAAAACAGAAGACAAAGAATCACTTATATTTACGATGAAGCCTGCGCCCAAATAGATAATCATTATCAAAATAAAAATATATGTGGCTTTAAAAATAATATGTGTTATGTTCAGCAAAAACTAAAAAATGGTACCACAAATGGTTGCTGTAGATTTTGTAAATATCAAAGCAATAAAGGATGTACGACAAAAAACCTTACTTGTAAATTATTTACTTGCTCAGAAGTTGAAAAAAGGTGTCAGATAATACAATTTGAAGACCTTAAAATTCTTAAAATATTATCTTTAAGAGATAGAATAATCTTAAAATCTGACTACTTTTCTAAAAGAGAAGATGTCATAAATGATTTATATATTGCTAGTCTGCTTATTTGGTGTATTAAAATAATTATTAGAATGATTAATACATTCTATACATTAAAAAAAGCTAAATAAATATTTAACTTTCCTCAAATAATTTAACTATAGGAACATCCAAACAATCTGCTATCACAGCTAAAGTTTCAATCGAAATAGTCGCATACACATTTTTGGCTTCTAAATTTTTAATAAACCCATAAGATAAATTTGCTTTAATTGCTAATTGCTCTTGGGTTATTTTTTTTAATTTACGATACTTTTTTATATTTCTTCCAATTAAATTATATATATTCGTATGTTCCATAGCATCATCCTTTAAAAGACTCTCACTATAAATATTTTATAATAGATAAGCCTCACAAAAAGTCATCTAATAGATGACTTTTATTTAAATTTATGTTAAAATATTTCTGAAGGAGGTAAAATCATGAAAAAATGTAAATACTGCCAAAGTGAAATTGATAACCGAGCTAAAATATGTCCAAAATGCGGTAAAAAACAAGGAATGCCTAAATGGTTAATTGTTATCATTGTTTTAATAATAATAGCCATTATTGCCAGTTTAGGTAACAATACTGAAGAAACAAAAACACAAACAGGCACTACCAAAAAAACCACCGATGGTGTTGTACTAGAAGACGGACATAGCGGCAGTTTAGATGAATTTGGAACTTTTTACTATATCGACGGATATATTAAAAATAATACCGATAAAGATTATTCATATATTGGTGTTGAATTCACAACCTATGATAGCGAAGGAAATACTTTAGGCACTTGTCTAGATAATAATTCATCTCTTGAAGCTAATGGACGTTGGAAATTTCACGCAATATGTTCTGATGATGTTGAAAATATTGCCAGTTATAAACTAAAAGAAATAACAAAATACTAAGCCACTAGGCTTTTTTTGCTTATTTTGTAAATATTTACAATTAGTTTTATTCGTGATATAATTAACCCTAGTGCAAAAGAGAGGTAGTATTTATGAAACAGAGAAATATTGCGATAATCGCCCATGTTGACCATGGAAAAACAACTTTAGTCGATCAATTGTTAAAACAATCTGGAACATTTAGAGAAAACGAAGAAGTTCAAACTAGAGCCATGGATTCTAACGCTCTAGAAAGAGAACGTGGAATTACCATTTTAGCCAAAACTACAGCCATTCACTATAAAGGTTATAGAATAAATATCTTAGATACGCCAGGACATGCTGATTTCGGTGGTGAAGTAGAACGTATCATGAATATGGTTGATGGAGTTTTACTTGTTGTTGATGCCTATGAAGGTACTATGCCTCAAACTAGATTCGTCTTAAAAAAAGCCCTTGCTGCTGGCGTAACACCAATTGTCGTTGTCAATAAAATAGATAAACCATCGGCTAGACCAGAAAAAGTTGTTGATGAAGTAATGGATTTGTTTATTGAACTAGGTGCATCTTTAGAACAACTTGATTTTCCTGTTTTATACGCATCAGCTTTAAATGGTACATCTTCTACATCTCCAGATGTCGCTACTCAAGAAAAAACAATGGATCCTATTTTAGATGCCGTAATTGAAAATATCCCAGCACCTAAAGTAGATGAAAATGGGCCATTCCAATTTCAACCAGCCCTACTAGATTATAATGACTATGTTGGTCGTATTGGTATTGGTTTAGTTAAAAGAGGACATATTAAAGTAAATTCTAATGTTACATGTATGCGTTTAGACGGTACTACTAAGCAATTTAGAATTCAAAAGATTTTCGGCTTTTTAGGTCTAAATAAAATTGAAATAGATGAAGCTCATGCTGGTGATATTGTCGCAATTGCTGGTCTTCCAGATATTTCCGTTGGTGAAACAGTCTGTGAAATTGGACATGAAGAAGCCTTGCCACCACTTAGAATAGATGAGCCAACTCTACAAATGACCTTTGGTGTTAACACCAGTCCATTTAGTGGTCGTGATGGTAAGTTTTTAACTGCTAGACAAATTGAAGATCGACTAGTTAAGGAAACAGAAAAAGATGTTTCTTTAAAAGTAAAACAAATTGACTCAGAATCTTGGATGGTCTCAGGAAGAGGCGAACTCCACCTATCAATATTGATTGAAACCATGCGCAGAGAAGGATATGAACTAGAAGTATCTAAACCACAAATCATAATTAAAGAAATTGATGGTGTTAAATGTGAACCGTATGAAGACGTTGAAATAGAAGTTCCTGAAGAATATGTCGGTTCAGTCATTGAATCACTTGGAAATCGTGGTGGTACTATGGAAAACATGCAACCATTTGATAATCAAACTAAATTATTATATACCATGCCATCAAGAGGATTAATTGGATTTACTACTGAATTTATGACTTTGACTAAAGGATATGGTATCTTATCACATGCCTTTAAATCATATGAACCATTATCAACAGGTAACATTGGTGAACGAAAAGCAGGTGTTTTAGTCTCAATAGACAATGGTAAAGCCACAGCTTATGCCTTAGGTTCATTAGAAGATAGAGGTGTTATGTTTGTTGCACCGGGTACAGATGTTTATGAAGGTATGATTGTCGGTGAAAATAATCACGAAAATGATTTAGCGGTCAATGTTACTAAAGGAAAACAATTAACTAATACTAGAAGCGCTAATAAAGATCATACCGTAGTTCTCAAAAAGCCAAGAGAAATGAGCCTAGAAGTTTGTTTAGACTATATCAATGAAGATGAGCTAGTTGAAGTAACACCACTTACATATAGATTAAGAAAGAAAATTCTAAACACCAATGAAAGAAAAAAATATGAAAACAAGAAAAACCCTAAATAATCTTTCCAATAACCGGAAAGATTTTTAATATTTAATTTTAAATTTCACAAATTTTACATAAACATAGAAAATATACGGTTAACCTTTTGCATTTAATTTTAACATATGATATAATTATGATAACAAGATAGAGCTTGTTTAGAAAGGAGACATTAATGAAAAAAGGAGTTAAAACATTCTTAGGTGCATGTGCTTTTTGTGCTTGCCTATTCCCATTTACTCATGCCGATGCTAAAACATTAGTAAACAATCAAGAATATAATAGTTTACCAGAAGCAATTACAGCAACTGGCGCTAAAACAGCTACTTTTAAAGTAACTAGTGATGAAACTGGAAATGCTAAAACTGTCAATATTCCTGCTGGCGCAAATTATACTATTGATGGAGGTAACTTTACTGTTAATTATAGTTTTTCATTAGATGCCAAATCTAGTGCCAATAGTACACTTTCTATTAAAAATTTAATTATGGATGGTAATAACTCATTGGGTATGGCTATTAATTCACAAAATCAAGAAACTAAACCAAATGAATTAACCTTATCAGTAGTTAATTCAACAATTAGAAATTATAAAAATAAAGGTTTATATTTAACTAATGTTAAAAATTTACTTATTGATAATGTTAAATTTAATGACTTAGCGACTACTACCCAAACTTGGTGTAGTGGCGATTATGCCCTAGATGTTAATCTAATTGGTGTTCAAAATGCTGAAATTACTATCAAAAATTCTTCTTTTGCTGGAAAATCTGGCGGTAACTCACCAATTAAAGTTACTCAAAGAGGTGGCATAGATGATATTAATACTGACATTACATATTATAAACAAGGACATACTAATGCCCCAGCTAGTATTAAATCACTATTAGTTGAAAACTGTGATTTTACTAATGTAACTGGAAATAGTAAAGGTGATGTTATTATTGGATCAAGTCCAAATGCTGATGGAACAGCTCGAACTAGTGCTACCAACTATGCTTATAAAGTAGTAGCTAAACCAGGAACTACTACTGAAGTATATACTAGAAGTACTAAAGAAGCAGAAGATAGTGGTACCAATAAACCAGTAGTTGTCAAAGATGACGCTCCATTAATGCAAGTAACTAACTATGTTCTAAAATCAGATAATAAAACAATCGACTTAGAATTAAATAAAGAATATAAATTAAGTTATTACTTTGGCGATAAAGGTGCCATCGTTGTTGATGCGCCAAAAGTATCTTTTACAACTAGTGATGATAGTATTGTTACTGTCGCTGAAGACGGTACAATTACTGCCAAAAAAGCTGGAACAGCTACTGTAACAGCCACTTACGATGGTGGAAGCTATGAATGGACTATTAATGTCACTAATCCTGTTACTGATAATGTAGAAAACCCTAAAACTGCAGATTCTATCTTATTAACTGTAGCAACATTATTAGTTAGTGGATTAGCTGTCATAACTGCAACTTTAAAAATTAAACGTAAAAGTTTATAATTAATAAATCTCGCAAATAAAGCGAGATTTTATCTTGTTGAAAAAGTAGTATCAAACTTTATAATATCTTTGTCCTTGTTATACATTGGAATAATTGAAACTACATAACCATATTGATTTTCAAAAGAAATTCGAATATCAGGTGTTTCATAATTAATACTTTTACGAATAATTATTTTACTTTCATTAAAACTATCCTTGTCGTAAACTAAATTCACATCCACATACTTGTCATCTACTTGCTCAATCTCATTAATTTTAAAATTTCTTACCTTTTCACCAAAATTTATAACAATATAATTAGAAGTTTTATCCAGTAAAATAGTCTCATCATCACTATTTGACTCGTAATTTTTCATATAATCAATAGTATAAAAGCCCATATCTGTATACTTTGCAACAAGTTTTTGTAAATATTTGTTTAACTTGTCATTATAAGCTACTTTATTTCCGTATTTAATCTCATCATCACTTAAAGAAAAATAATAAATATCATCAGTCGTTTTCACAGTTAATTTGTTGGAAAAATCTCTTGTATCATTTTTGTCATAAGTTAAATTAATTAAATCTTTAACACTTTCAAAATCATTATTATCTATAAAAATATTATTATATTTCATTTCCGTTATCTTACCTTGAATATTTAAAGTTTGCGAGCAACCACAAATTAGCAAAATACACAGTAAAACAAATATCTTTCGCATAAAAATCACCTATCATTATTATGCTTTTTTTAACCAAAAAAATACTTGCAAAAAACAAGTATTATTTTTTCATTTTTAAATAATAATCACGTAATTCTTTAAAGCGTTGATAGTGGACAATCTCTCTTTCTCTTAAAAATGAAAGAGGTCCTAAAATATCTGGATCATCTGTCAAATCCATTAAATGTTCATAAGTTGCTCTAGCTCTCTGCTCAGCTCCCATATCACTTTCAATATCTGCAATATAATCGCCTGCTACTTTAATATAAGTCATATTAAATGGATTACCAAATGAATCTGATGGAAATAAATCCATTCCAAATTGTGCATACTGTCCATCAAGACCAGCCGCTTTTAATTCTTCCTTAGTTGCCCCATTCATAAGCTGATAAAGCATTGCAGATATAATTTCTACATGCGCCAGCTCCTCCGTACCAATATCCGTAAGCAACGCTTTTCCCCTATCATCCGGCATAATATATCTTTGGTCTAAATATTGCCATGCAGCTGCGAGCTCTCCAGCTGGACCGCCATACTGTGTCAAAATACATTTTGCCATCTTTAAATTTCTTTTTTTAATATTTACTGGATATTGTAATTTTTTTTCATATTTCCACATATTAACCTCCTATTTATTTTCCCAAGGCCAAGGTGATTTATTCCAAGTCCATGGATACCCTTCATTTGAATTTACTAAAATAGGTCCATACTTACTTTCATAATCATTTTTAGCTGTCCAAGCATCCGCACTAAACTGATTATATAAATCAATCATCGCTCTATCATTAGGATGCGTATCTAAATATAAATTAATATCATGTGCCGCAAAAGCATAAGCATCAAGTTTTGTTAAAAGTTCTGCTTGCTCATTCATTCCTTTAACATCGTATGGTCTAGAAAGTTTATATTTGTTGTATAAATTAGGAAACATATTACCCCTAATAAATCCATTATAAACATCGTATAATTCATTCGGACTAGTCTTTCCATCAAAACCACATTTGTTGAAATTCATATTGTCCCCTGCTTGCTTACTTAACTTTTTACTAAGTTCCGCATCTTGATCCATCTTTGGCATTGCTTCAGGATATGCCATCATAAACTCGTTAGGAAACATTCCGTTCATATAGTTATTCATCTACTTAACTCCTTTCGAAATATTCTATGAAATAAAATATCTAAAGTATAGGCAAAAAACTTGTTATTGTAATAAAATTTTAGTAAGATATGAAAAGAGGTGATAACCATGCGTCTTTATGATAAAGTAATCCATATATGTGGTACATCAGACTTTGTAAAGGGATTAAACTATAAGGCCAATAAAATAAAACTAATTAAAACCGAAGATTTCGATAACCAAAGAAAAGCCGATTTTAGTATTACGTCAGAACGTATAGATAAAGAATATAAAGTTCAAATTTTAGTTGATAGAAACAAAGAAGAAATCGAAGAATTTTTCTGTACCTGTCCGCAGTATGAAAAAATGGATACCTGTAAACACATTGCTGCCTGCATATTAAAATATGAAGACGCCCTATTTGGTGATGAAGAAATAAGTCCCGTTGAATACCAATTAAACTTAGGTTCGCAAATACTAGATAATTTCTATAAGCCAAAAAAATCCACCATAAAACAAAAATTATTCTTGCAAGTAGATATTGAAACAGCTCAAAACTATTACTATAATAACTTTCTTAAAGTTTCCTACAAAATAGGCATCGATAGACCATATACCCTAAATAATAAATATCGTAATTTTATGTATGCTTACTCTCAAAATAGACCATATAAAATATCCACCAAACTAACCTATGACCCAAATGAATATTACTTTGATAAAATTGATAAAAAAATACTTGATTATAATATCCATATATTTCAAAATGGGCACTATGAATGTATTATTACAGAAGATGACTTAGATGGCTTTATGGAAGTTTTAAAAGATAAAACATTTACCTTAAATGGTATTCCATATCATAGTTATCTAACTGAAAACCCCTTCAATATTAACCTCCATAAAACAGACAATACATATACCTTAAGTATCGATAATTTAACAGAACTAGAACCACTTATCGAAGGTAAAAATTACTTTTATAATAGTAAAAACATCTATAAACTAAACGATAATGTCTATAAACTGTATAAACAATTAGAAGACAATGACATCGATAGTTTTATGTTTTCTAAAAAAGATCTAGGTAAATTTACTGGTGGCTTGCTCTCTTTACTAAAAGACGACATTCACTTAGATGAAAACATCACCGAAATTACCATTCCAACCAAGCCAGAAGCAAAACTTTACTTTGACTTTTACTATAGTGCTATTGAATGCCAAATCAAACTAATCTATGGTAAAAAAGAAATAGGCTACTTTTCTAAAGACCCAGGAATAGTCAGAGATAACGAATTCGAAAGTAACATAATCCAAAAATTATCTCAATTTGGCTTTACTGTAAATAAATCGCATATCACCTTAGAAGATATTGATTTAATTGGTGATTTCTTACAAAAAGGTATATACGAAATAAGCGATGAATTTGAAGTCTTTACATCTAAAAAAATCAAAGAGACAAATATTGTCAAACAAACCCAAAACTCAGTTACCTTTTCTATTGGAAAAGATAATATCTTATCTTATAACTTCAACCTAGATGGTATAAACCAAAACGAATTAACCGATGTTCTAACTTCACTTAAATCAAAAAAACACTACCACCGTCTTAAAAGTGGTAATATCCTCGACCTAACTGCTGACACTAACCTTCAAAAACTAAGTGAAATCACTGATGAATTAGATTTAACCAAAAAAGAAATAACAAACGGCGAAGGCGTAATCCCCAAATACCGTGCTTTATATCTAGATAGCTTAAAACATAACTACTCTACTTTAATTAATACTAGTGATTCCTTCAATAATCTAATCAATAACTTTAAAACCTATAAAAATAGTGAAATAAAATTAGCTAAAAAAGATTTAAATGTTCTAAGGGACTATCAATTAACCGGTGTTAAATGGCTCTATAACATCTATAAATCAGGTTTTGGTGGTATCCTAGCCGATGAAATGGGTTTAGGTAAATCAATTCAATTAATCTACCTTACTAAACTCATTATAAAAGAAAAAACAAATGCTAAAATCTTAATCGTCGCCCCTACTTCCTTAATATATAATTGGCAAAAAGAATTTGATAAATTTGGACCAGAACTAAACTATAAAGTCTTTGCCGAAAATAAAACCCAAAGATTAAATGATTTAGATAACTTAGAAAATATAAACATTTTGATAACATCCTACGGTTTAGTTAGAAACGACATTGAAAAATATCGAGAAATATCATTTGAACTTGTTGCCATCGATGAAGCCCAAAATATCAAAAATCCCAATGCTGGTATCACTAAAGCTGTAAAAGAACTAAGTGCTAGCGTCAAATTTGCCCTAACAGGTACCCCTATTGAAAATAGCCTTCTAGAACTTTGGAGTATCTTTGACTTTATCATGCCAGGTTACCTCGCCTCAAAAGATAAATTTCAATCAATATATAATGTCAAAGATATTGACGGTGAAAGTAATCAATTCAAAAGATTAAATACTCAAATAAGCTACTTTATCCTAAGAAGAAAGAAAAAAGACGTCGTCAAAGACCTGCCAGATAAATTAGAAAATAACATCTATATTGACCTTGGCAAAACCCAGAAAAAAGTCTATGCCGCTGAAGTACAAAAAACAAAAAAAGAATTAGATGAATTAATAAAAGAAGTCGGCTGGAAAAAAGCTAGATTTAAAATATTACAATTACTTACTAAACTAAGAGAAATCTGTATTGACCCATCAATCATTTTCGATAACTATAAAGGCGAAAGTGCCAAAATAGAAGAGCTTTTAAAAATTGTCTCTGAAACCAAAGCAAATGGTCATAAAATGTTAATCTTTACAACTTATAAAAAAGCCTTAGACCTAATCATACCAAAACTAAATAACCTAGGTATTTCATCTTATTATATAGATGGGTCCGTATCCTCTAAAAAACGTATGGAACTGGTCGATAAATTCAACAGTGATGATACCGATGTCTTTATAATAACCCTAAAAGCTGGTGGAACTGGTCTAAATCTAACCTCCGCCACAGTAGTGATTCATCTAGATTTGTGGTGGAATCCGCAAGCTGAAAATCAGGCTACCGATAGAGCTCATAGAATAGGTCAAAAAAATACCGTCGAAGTTATTAGACTAATTACCAAAGGCACCATCGAAGAACGTATATTAGAACTTCAAAATAAAAAAAGAAAACTTGCTGAACTATTAATTGATAATGACAGTCATTCTGAAAATAGTTTTTCTAAACTTACCGAAGATGACATCAAAATGTTACTTTCTATGGATAATGAGTAATATTTTTGATAAATCATTCAAAATAACTTGAAAAAAGACAAATTTACTGATAAAATATATTTGTCTTTTAAATGGCGGAATTGGTGAAGGGGTTAACACGGCGGATTGTGGTTCCGTTATGCATCGGTTCGAATCCGATATTCCGCCCCATTGATGTTTGAAAATCGCATGCTTGATTTTTTCGAGATGCGTTTTTTTATTATATAAAGGAGTGTTGTTGATGGTAATAACAATGATCGAAGAAGGTTCCAGATTTGGTGCCAGAGCAGGAGCAGTTATTTATAATGAAGATAAAACTAAAATATTAATTGAAAAACAAGATGAAAAAATGTATAGGTTTCCAGGTGGTAGAATTGGTGTTCATGAAGATAGCATGACCTCTATTAAAAGAGAACTAATCGAAGAGTTAAATATAAAAGCTGATTTAAAATTAAAATGTATTGTGGAAATGTTTTTAAAATCACCAAAAACTAAATATCATGAAATAGGTTTTTACTTTGTAATAACAATAAACGAAAAATTAATAGAAAACAACTTTAAATCATTAGATGGTGACAGTACTTTTATGTGGATACCTATTAAAGATTTAGATAAATATAATATAATTGCTAAACCAATAAAAGATAAAGTAATTAATAACGAAATAACAGATTACACTCTTGAACACCTAGTTTATAGGGAATATTAAACTTCATTTAAAAATCAAATGAAGTTTTTATAATAACAAATAAAACTAAAAACAGTATATTTATGATACAATATAAATGTTGGGTGTGATGATATGAGCGAAAAAGATTTAGATTCAAGCATAAATCCTTATATGGAAAAAACAAAACCAAAAGGTTATATAAAACAGCAAGAGTGGGATATAGCTATTGGACTTCAACAAGTAGATAATTTAAAACCATCTAAATATTTAAAACAAATATCAGAAAAAATGTTTTATGAAAACTTTCTATAGAAAAAGTAAAACAAAGGTTAAAAAGTTATTATGTGGAAAAAGAAAAACAAAATAATATTAATCATAGCGAATTTGAATGTGACTTTGTATCTATGAGGATAGTAGAACTATTAGAAAAAGATAACTTTGAATTATCCGTAGATTATTTAAAATACATTCATAAATATTTATTTCAAGATGTATATGAATTTGCAGGAGAATTTAGAAAAATTGATTTTTCAAAGCATGAAAAAAAATTAAATAATGATTCAGTTGCTTATGGAGACTGCAAAACATTAAAAGAGTCTTTAGAATATGATATATCCATAGAAAAAGAAAAAAACTATAAAGATATGTCTATTGTTGATGTTATTAAAAATATTGCTGATTTTACATCTAATATATGGCAAGTATATCCTTTTAGAGAAGGTAACACTAGAACCACAGCTGTATTTATAGAAAAATACTTAATAAGTTTAGGATATGCTGTTGATAACTCATTATTTAAAGATAAATAGATATATTTTAGAAATACTTTAATTAGGAGTAATTACTTTAATAATTATTTAAACATCAAAGAAGATAAAAGTTATTTAATCAAATTTCATGAGAACTTCTTATTAGGTAAAAATAATAATTTACACTCACAACATTTAATAGTGAAAGAATTATTTTAGGAGGAAAACAATGATTGAAACAGAAGAAAAAACAAAAAGAGTTTTTACAGATAAAAAGGACTTTCCTTTATCTTTAATTAAAGAAATGTTTGATGATGGAGATATAATTCCACAACCCGATTATCAAAGGGATTATGTAATGGATAATAAAACTGCCTCAAGATTAATTGAATCTGTGCTTTTAAATATTCCTATTCCAACAGTTTATTTATGTGAAGAAATTGATGGACGTTTTAGTATTATTGACGGTCAGCAAAGAATGACCTCATTCGTAAGATATTTGAAAAATGATTTTGCTTTAAAAGGACTTGAAGAACTACCAGAAATAAATGGCAAAAAATTTAACGAATTAGATAAATCATTACAAAGAACATTAAAATCTTGCACATTGAATTCTATAATTTTAACTAAAGAGTCACAGGAACTAAAATATGAAATATTTGCTAGACTTAATCAAGGTTCGATTAGATTAAAACCGCAAGAATTGCGTAATTGTATTTATAGAGGAACATTTAATAATATGCTTGAAGACATAGCAAAAAGTAATAAACATCTATGTGAATTATTTTTAGAAAAAAATAAAAGAAAAAATTATCAAGAATATATATTAAGATTTTTTGCCTTAAGAAATTTTACTAATTATAGTTCATCTATGAAAAAAACAATGAATAATTACATGATAAAACATCAAAATGCGGATAATAATGAAATAAAAGAATTAAAAACATTATTTAATGGAACTATAGATATAATTAAACAGGTTTTTGGTTCAACTGCTTTTTGCGCATATGATAGACAAAAATCTCAATTTATGAATAAATTTAGTGGCTCTGTTTATGATTCAATAGCTATTGCTTGTTCAATGTTCAATCATCACGATTTAATGACTCACGCAGATGAGATTAGAAAACAAGTTAATGACATGAAAATGAATAATCCAACATATCAAGATTATACATATGCAGCCACTGGCTCTAAAAATAGAGTTATTGGGAGAATTATGATGATATATAATTTAATAAAAAATATAATTGGTAATGAAAATAACCATCCAAGAACATATTCAAAAAGTACTAAAGAAGAACTATGGCATAATGGATATATTTGTCCATACTGTAAACAAGAAATATTAAGTATTGAAGATGCAGAAGTAGATCATATTATTCCTTATTCAAAAGGCGGTCAAACAATAATGGAAAACGCACAATTATTACATAGACATTGTAATAGAGAAAAAAATAATGCTGATTTTGAATCTACAGATATTAATGAAATTGAATTGATAAACAAAGATGAAAATATCTAATTTTTTTATTAAATACATTTTATAGACATCAAACGATATAAATAATTTTGACTGGAATGATGATAAAATCATCATTGTGTAATTTTAAAATAGTCAATGGTTTAGTGACGAAATGATCATGTTTTTTGTAACTAAACAGTACTTCATTTAATAGATTTAATCAGAACTTTTTAAAAGTTTTATATTTTTCAACTTAATTATAACTTTTATTATTCTGGTAAAAAATATAAATCTAACACAAAACTACATAAAAAGTAGTTTTTTTTCATAAAATAATTAATTTAACCTTTAAGATAGCCATTTTTAAAACCTATGTGATATAATGAAAAAGACAGTTATTTTAATGTGTTAAAGGATGTAGATAGTATGATAAAAGGAAAACCATTTGTAAAATGGGCTGGAGGCAAAAGACAAATTATCGATAAACTAAAAAAATGTCTCCCAGAAGATTTTAATACATATTATGAACCGTTTATTGGCGGCGGAGCTTTGTTATTTGAATTATCTCCTCAAAAAGCCGTAATAAATGACAGTAATGAAGAACTTATGAATGTATATAAAGTTTTATGTAATGAAGAAAAATTCAAAAAAATGTGTCATACTTTAAATCATTATGAGACTTCTCATTCGGAAGAATTTTATTATGAAATAAGAAATAAGGATAGAAATAAAAAATCATTTAATAGATTAGCTGACTATACAAGAGCTGCTAGAACAATCTATTTAAACAAAGCTTGTTTTAATGGCTTATATCGCGTTAATAGTAAAAATGAATTTAATGTTCCGTTTGGTAAAAAGAAAAAAGTAAACACTTATGAAGGAAATAATCTAATTACCGTGAGTAATTATTTAACTATGAATGATATAAAAATACTTTGTTGTGACTTTGAAGAAGCTGTTAAAGATGCTAAAAAAGGAGACTTTATTTACTTTGACCCACCTTATGACTCAGACACGTCAACCTTTAATAGCTATACTGAAACAGGCTTTGATAAAGATGAGCAAAGAAGACTTGCCAAAGTATTTAAAGAGTTAGATAAAAGAGGCTGTTATGTCATGCTTTCTAATCATAATACAAAACTAATTAATGAACTCTATAAAGACTATAATATTCATCATATTGAAGCTAAAAGAAATATAAATTCTAATGGTAAAAAAAGAGGCAAAGTCGAAGAAGTTATAATCACTAATTACGAAAGTGTTTCTGAAAAGCAAGAGGTCTTTGATGAGTAAATATTATAGTCAAAATGATTTTACCCTTATTCTAGGTGATTCATTAGAAGAATTAAAAAAAATAAAATCTAAAAGCATCGATATGATATTTGCAGACCCACCTTATTTTTTATCTGGTGACGGCATTACCTGTAGTGGTGGTAAAATGGTCAGCGTTAAAAAAGGTGAGTGGGATAAAAAGATAGATATTAAAGAAAAACATAAATTTAATAAAAAATGGATAAGAATGTGTAAAAGAGTTCTAAAAGATAATGGCACTATTTGGATAAGTGGCACTATGCACAATATTTATTCCATTGGTATGGCTTTAGAAGAAGAAGGCTTTAAAATAATCAATAATATTACATGGAAAAAACTAAATCCCCCGCCTAATATTAGCTGTAGAG
>CALVRX010000036.1 GCA_944358815.1 uncultured Bacilli bacterium
AAACAATAAACTATAAAACAAGCTTAACCTCTTTGTCATTTAAACCTTCGATATTGATAGCATTATCATTTTTAAAATTAAGTAAATAATCAGTTGATACTTCAAATAAATTAGCTAGTTCCACAATATATTGCGTAGATGGTACTGAAATACCTTGCTCCCAAGCATTAACACTAGACCTAGTAATTCCTAATTTGTCAGCTAAAGCCTTTTGTGATAACCCCTTATTCTCTCTAAGTATTTTTATCTTATTTGCTATCATATAATCACCAATAAAATAGTATCATCTTCAAAATGGTATTACATTATCACAATGATGTTTTAAATTAACATAAATAAAAAATTATGTTATCTTATTATTAGAATAAAGGAGGAATTAAAAATGAAAGAAAAAATAAAAAACTTTTTCAAAAGTAAAATGCTTATCATCGCAATCGGTATATTTATTGGAGGAGCTACCGGAGTTTGTGCAGTCACATACTTTCCAAGTAACCAAGTCACTTATAATAACTCATCAAGTAAATTACAGTCTACCAATGTCCAAGGAGCTTTAGATGAATTATATGGAAAATGTAAGGCATGCTCATCAACTGGTAGTTCAAGTAGTAGTGGAAATATATATGTAGCAGATAGAGAAGGTTATGTTTATAAATTCATAGGAGGCAATTTTAGTACGGTAGGGCGACCTGGTGGTGTTGCTGACAGTATTGTGGGTATCGCAGTCAGTTAAAAACTCTAAGAAACAAATCTTAGAGTTTTTCTATATAATAAGCATAATATTCCTCTAAAGTAATATCATCGTCGTGAATTATTTTAGCCGCATCTAAGCCCACATATCTATAATGCCATGGTTCATATTTATATCCGGTTATATCTTCTTTACCCTTTGGAAATCTAAGTATAAATCCATACTTATAAGCATTATTTTTAAGCCAAATTGCTTCATCAGTGCCATCAAAAGAATCACTTATATTATTTAAATCTGAACATAATCCAGTTTGATGTTCAGAATATCCAGGTCTTGCTGAATACTTGTCTGCTGCCTCTTTACCATCTCTTTTAATATATCTATTATATAAATTTACTTGATAGTCATAGCTTCTAAAAGCTGAAGCATTGTATAAAATAATATTATCAAGTTTTGCCGCATCGACCATTTTCATTAAAGCCTCTGCTGCTTCTTTTCGCATTTTATTATTCACACCTCTATTATATTGACCACCTAAAGTAACTAAATCAGTAGGAGTGTAATCTTCTTTGAGATGATAAAACTTATTTACTAACACCAAATTATTATCATTTAAATTACTATCTAAACTTTCATTGTAAAATCCTAAATCAGCTTTAGAATTAACTAAACTGATTATTTTTTTACTATCCACATTATGACTATTACCATAATCTAAATATCTAGCTACATTATCATTTATATAATATTTTTCTAAAACTAAACTAGCCAGCAAACTACTAGCTGGATAATTACTTAAATCATATCCAGAATTCACAATAACAATAATATTCTTAATATTCGCATCCTTATTTTTCAAATAATATTTTATATAATCGTTAAATTTATTTTCCTTATAATCAGAAGAAGAAATAATATCTATTAAACTTTTATCATAACCAAGTTTTAAAACATCGTCATAATTATCTTTAGAAACCTTGTTTAAAATTAAAGAAACCTCACTTTGAGAATATCCATCTTCTTTAAGTATTTCATTAATACTCTTATTTTCTTCTTTATTTTTATTGCTAAAAAAGAAAAAGAGTGATCCTAAAGAAATCATTATTAATATAATTAAACTTATTATTAATATCTTTTTCTTCATCATATCACCCTTACTTATCTAAATAATAAGCATAATACTCATCATATGTTAAACCACTTTCAAATACTTTTTCAGCTAAATCTTTACCTACATATCTGTAGTGCCATGCTTCATAATTATAACCGGTTATATCTTCCTTACCTTTAGGGTATCTCAAAATAAATCCGTATTTATAACTATTTTCACTAAGCCATTTAAACTCATCAGTACTTTCAAAATTACTCATATTTGAACCAGGGGCAAATACATCTATAGAAAGACCTGTCTGATGTTCTGAAAAATCAGGTCTAGCCGCATACTTATCCGCATACTCACGTCCTCTGTTATTATCATAATCGTCATATATTTCTTTTTGCTCTTCGTAAGAACGATAAGAAGAATTGACAATCAAAGTTAAATTTTCCTCTTTAGCCGCATTAAACATTTCTCTAAAAGCATCATATACTTCTTTTCTAATTCTATTATTTGGATAAGCATACCAATTACTCATCTCAACAAAATCGTCTGGTGCATATTTTTCAGGCAAAGAAGTGTACTTATTTACTAAAATAGCATTTCCTTTGCTCATATCAGCCTTCTTAGTATGTGTATAAGGCTCGTTATTAGCCCCAACATTTACTAAAGAAACAACCTTTTCATAATCCACTTTTTGATCCCCATAAACATCATCTATATATTTAATATAAGCATCATAGTTTTTCCAAAGAAAATACTTTTGTTTCATTAAAGGTATAAAATCGTCCTCATATTTATGCTCCATTGCATAAGTAATATATTTTTCATCAAATTTCAAAATCTCTTTAATTTCTTTTTCACTATAACCAGCTTCTCCAAGTCTATACTCATCACTAGTATAGTATTTATATAAATTTATGCCACAGACAGTAACAATAATTACTAAAATAATTACAATAATTGCGATAATCGGACCTTTTTTTACTTTTCGTTTATAATACATAACATCACCATCTTCATTATATCATTTTTCTTATCAATATACTATTAAGAAAACCTTAATTTTCCAACTATATTTTCTCGTTATATAGTTTGTCAAACATTGGAAATCTTTGGAGAATCTAACTTATCATTATATATAAAGGCAATATTTAAGTAAGATAAGATAACTAAAAATATATCAAAAATACTAAAAATTACCAATTGACATTATATTTACAAAACCTTTTTTGACAATTTAACTATACAAAATAAAAAATAAATGGTACAATTAAAATGTACATAAATAGAGGGTGGTTATATTGAAATACTTAGGACTAGATTTAGGAACCAGAACTCTCGGTGTTTCTATCTCTGATTCGACAAAAACCATTGCAACAGCTTATGGCACCATTCGCTTTAATGAAGAAGATTATGAAGAAGCCATAAGTAAACTATCCACTATTGTGGAAAAAGAACCTATTGAAAAAATCATTTTAGGTTTCCCTAAAAATATGAACGGCTCGATAGGTCCCAGGGCTTTAGTAACCTTAGATTTTAAAAAGCAATTAGAAGATACCTTTAATCTTCCTGTCGAAATGCAAGATGAAAGGTTATCAACCAAAGAAGCCAGTGGTTATATGATAAAAGCAGACATGTCTAGAAAAAAAAGAAAACAAAAAATAGATAGTTTAGCTGCTAATATCATTTTACAAACATATTTAGATAAAAGAAAGGATTGAAAAATATGCCAGAGACAAATGAAATCAAATTCAAAGCTATTGACGAAGAAGGAAGACAATTAGATTGCGAAGCATTATTCTTATTCGAATCACCAGAAACAAAAAAGAATTATATCGTTTATACAGATCATTCTATCGATAATGAAGGTAATACCAGAGTATATGCTTCAATTTATGATCCAAATGACTTAAAATCTGATGAAAACAATGAATTTGCTGCCTTACCATTAAAGCCAATTGAAACCGAAAAAGAATGGAAAATCATTGAAACAATTTTAAACGAAATGCAATCACAAATTGAATCTGCTAGCAATGGCACTTCAGAACAACACTTATAAGCAGAGTAGGTTTTTACCTTGAAAACAGTTCGTAAATTCAAAGTGGGTAAATTCTTACTCTTTTTGTTGCTCCTAATCATCATCTTAATTTTGATTATAATTGGAATATATAAATTTGAAACAAGTCCAGTCAGTAATAACACTGACCCTAAAATAATCAATGTCGATGAAGGAGATAATTATTTCACAATTGCTAGTAAATTAAAAGATAAAAATTTAATTAAATCAGAAACATTCTATAAAATATATTTAAAATTCGCAAAGCCAACTTCTTTATTAAATGGTAGTTATGAATTGAATGAAGCCATGAGTGTCCAAGAAATTGTCAAAGTTTTAAGCGATAAAAATAGCAAAAAAAACAACACTATAAAACTAACCTTTAGAGAAGGACTAAATATTAATCAAATGGCGAAAATTGTCGAAGATAAAACGGACATAAAAACATCTGAATTTATTAATCAAATTTCCGATAACACATATTTAAAACAATTGCAACAAGATTATTGGTTTTTAACGGATGAAATTTATAATGACAAAATCTATTATCCGCTAGAAGGATATATGTTTCCAGATACTTATCACTTTGATCCAAATAAATTAGATATTGATACTATTGTTAGAACCATTTTAGATAATACAGAATCTAAATTAGAACCATTTAAATCACAATTGCAAAATGGCACTTATACCACTCATCAGATTCTCACTCTAGCTTCAATTGTCGAATTAGAAGCTGTAAGTGATGCTGATAGAGCTATGGTTGCTGGCGTTCTTTATAATAGATTAAATGACGGTTGGTCATTAGGATGCGATGCTACAACTTATTATGCAGCTAAAAAATCAATGACAGAAAAATTAACTCAAAGCGATTTAACTGCCTGCAATGGTTATAATACTAGATGTACCTCTATGATTGGTCTTCCAGTAGGACCTATTGATAATCCAAGTATTAGCTCAATCAAAGCAGCCTTAAATCCAACTAAAAATAATTATTATTATTTTGTCGCTGATACCAATAAAAAAGTTTACTTCACTAAAAATGCTAAAGAACATGATCAAATCATTTCCAAACTAAAAGATGAAGGCGTATGGGCAGCTTAATAGAACTAGAAAAATACGCTCAAATCAATCATGTTCCTATCATTCAAAAAGATGGTTTAGAATTTATCATTAACTATATTAAAGAAAATAACGTTCAATCGGTTTTAGAAATAGGCACAGCTATTGGCTATTCAGCTATTAATATGGCTTTAATTAATAAAAATATTCAAATCACAACTATCGAAAGAAATGAAACCATGTATGCTGAAGCTCGAAAAAATATCAGAAAATTTAACCTTCAAAAACAAATAACCTTAATTTTAGGTGATGCTTTAGACAAAAACGTTCAAGGTCAATATGACTTAATCTTTATTGATGCCGCTAAAGCGCAGTATATTAAATTTTTTGAAAAATATAAGCATAATTTAGCCCCTAAAGGCGTAATAATTACTGATAATTTAAATTTTCATGGACTCACTAAAGCCCCTGAAACTATCCATAGTAAA
Organism: uncultured Bacilli bacterium; assembly: GCA_944358815.1. GTDB lineage: Bacteria > Bacillota_I > Bacilli_A > RF39 > UBA660 > Coprosoma. The sequence goes on from CALVRX010000036.1 coordinate 5,394, forward strand.
AACTTAAGAGCTTTAGTTAATAAAATAAATAAATATAAAGAATTTTTAAAAAACAATAAAGAATATAAAACAGATTTTTACCAAGTAGGTGATGGCATCACTATTAGTAAAAAAATAGAAAAGGGGTAATTTAAATGAATGAAAGTGTTGATATAAAAAAAATAAAAACTAAAGCTCGAAAAAGGTTGCACGGAAACTACTTTAATGCCGTAATGTCTGTATTAATATACATATTAATACAAATAATGTGCTATGTAGTTGCTAGATATATCCAAGCCCCAGCTATGACCATATTTCTAAGCCTTCTGGTAACTAGCTTATTATATATGGGCTTATTGCAAATCATGATTAAAATAGCTAGAAATAAAAACACAACCTTTAGTGAGTTATTTCAAAGAACAGATGCTTTCTTCAGATGTGCCGCTATCACCATTATTTTCTTAATCATAAATACCATCTTCCTTATACTAGAATATACCGCCATTAATTCCTTATTTATTTTTATAACATATCAAACGGATATTAACCTAACTTTATCTTCATTTATGATTGTTATTGGTCTGCTCTTAAGTATTGCTATCGCTGTATTTTGGATAGTATTAAACCTTTGTCTTTCACAAAGTTACTTAATACTATATGACCACGAAAATATGTCCTTAGGTGATATTTTTAGATTAAGTACCGATATGATGGATGGACATAAACTAGATTATATCTTATTATGTTTATCATTTATTGGCTGGTTTATTTTAGGTATATTTACATTAGGCATCATTTGGCTTTGGATAATTCCTTATATGCAAGTAAGTAAAATAGAATTTTATGATAAAATAAAAAAAGATGTTAAAATAGAAGCATAAAAAAGTGGTGGAAAAAAATCACTTTTTTTGCTATAATCATTTATTGATTGGAGGAAATAATATGACTAAAATAGCTGCTATCGTCAATAATGTTCAACAAGCTCAAAACATTCAAAACTATATTGATACCTATCTATTGCCAATTAAAGACTTTAGTATTAACTATACTAATAGCTTTACTTTAGATGAAATTAATAAACTAAAATCTTTAAATAAAGAAATATTTGTTATTGTCAATAAAAACATTCATAATACTGAATTAGAAAACTTAATTAAACTGCTAAAACAAATAGAAAAACTCAGTATCCAAGGCATCATCTTTTACGATATAGCTATAGTCAATTTAAAACATAAATTAAACCTAAAAACACCACTCGTTTGGGCTCAAGAACATCTAACTACCAACTATGGTACCATTAATTATTGGTATGATAAAGGAGCTACTTATACCTATTTATCATCAGAATTAACCAAAAGAGAAATTGATGAAATCACAAACCATACTAAAGCTAAACTATTTCTCACTATCTTTGGTTATATTCCTATGTTTACCTCTAGAAGACATCTTGTTCAAAACTATCTAGATACCTTTAAACTCCAAAGTAATAGTCATATTCATCAAATCCAAAAAGAAGGCAAATCTTATATCATCAGCGATACAAAATTTGGAACAACTGTCTATTCTAATTATATTTTAAACGCCACTAACGAATCATTTCCTAATATAGATTATCTAGTATTCAACAGTAACTTAATTGATGAACAACAATTTTTAACCGTCTTAAAAGACTATCAAAATAAACATGAAAACTCCTTTCCAAAAGAAACGGGCTTTCTCTATCAAGAAACAATATATAAGGTGAAGTAATATGAAAAAGCCAGAACTATTAGCCCCAGCCGGCGATTTAGAAAGATTAAAAATAGCATTGTTATATGGCGCTGATGCCGTATATATTGGTGGAGCTTTTAACCTAAGAGCTAATGCCAATAACTTTAAATTAGAAGATATAAAAGAAGGAACCCAATATGCTCATAAACTAAACAAAAAAATTTATGTTACTGTTAATATTGCTCTTCATAATAAAGAATATGAAAAAATTGAAAACTATCTTCAACAACTATCAGAAATTGGTGTTGATGCCATTATTGTCAGTGACCCTGCCATTATAAATCTAGCACAGCCATTAAACCTTCAAGTTCACCTTTCTACCCAAAACTCTACCTTAAATAAAGAAGCCGTAGAATTTTGGAAAAAACAAGGAGTAACTAGAATAGTTTTAGCTAGAGAATGTAGTCAAACAGATATTATTGACATCAAAAAGAACATTAATATCGAATTAGAAGTATTCATCCATGGTGCCATGTGTGCCTCTTATAGTGGTAGATGTGTCCTTTCTAATTTTTTAACCAATCGTGATTCTAATAGGGGAGGATGTAGTCAAATATGTCGTTGGGACTTTGATTTATATAATCAAAAAAAACATCTAAAAGGAGAAAAACCATTTACCTTTTGTACTAAGGACCTTTCCATGGCTAAACATATTCCTGATTTAATAGACATGCAAATTGATAGTCTCAAAATAGAAGGTAGAATGCGTAGTATTTATTATATTGCCACTGTAGTTAAAGTATATAGGCAAATTATTGATGATTATTGTCACAATCCTACAAATTATGAATATAATTTAAAATATGAAGATATATTAAGAAAAGTTGCAAACCGTGATTCCATTACTCAATTTTTTGATGGTAATTTTGGTAAAGAAGTTCAATATTATAATGGTAGACAAGAAATTACTAACCAAGATTTCCTAGGACTAATATTAGAATATGATAAAAAAACTAAATTAGCTAAAATTCAGCAAAGAAATTACTTTAAAAAAGGTGATATAGTCGAAATATTTGGACCTCACACATCCTTTAAATTTCAGATTAATGAAATATATGATGAAGATAAAAATCCAATTGAAATTGTAAGACATCCTAAACAAATAGTTTACTTAAAATTACCTCAAAAAGTAAGTCCTTGCGACATGATGAAAATATATTGACAAAGCATAAAATATGTAGTAATATTTTATGAAGTAAATAGAAAACCGAGGTGAAAATAATGACAAATACAGACGAAGTTTACGTAACTGAACAAGGTTTAGAAGATATGAAAAAAGAACTAGAATACCTTAAAATGGAAAAAAGACCGGCAGTTATAGAAGCTTTAAAAGAAGCCAGAGCCTTAGGCGATCTAAGCGAAAATGCCGAATACGATGCAGCTAGAAATGAACAAT
>CALVRX010000037.1 GCA_944358815.1 uncultured Bacilli bacterium
TAACAAATCCACAGTGCGAGGTTTATTATATAACTAATTATATAATAAATCAAAAAATATAAATAGAAAGGGATTAATCAATATAGAAATTAATTAGTATTTCTATAAGATTAATTATACAAGGTAATTATGGAAAAATTAACAATGGATAAACTAGTAAGTATTTGTAAACAATATGGTTTTATCTTCCAAGGAAGTGAAATCTATGGTGGCCTTGCCAACACTTGGGACTATGGACCACTAGGTGTTGAATTAAAAAACAACATCAAAAAAGCCTGGTGGAAAAAATTCATCCAAGAAAGTAAACATAGCTATGGCGTTGATGCGGCTATATTGATGAATCCAAGAGTCTGGGAAGCCTCAGGACACGTTCAAAACTTCTCAGACCCACTAATCGACTGTAAAGAATGTAAATCTAGATGGAGAGCCGATAAACTAGTCGAAGAATATGATAAACAAATCGATGGTGACTCCATGAGCGATGAAGAACTATATAATTATATAATCGAAAATAACATCAAATGTCCAAAATGTGGTAAATCCAACTGGACTAAAATTAGACAATTTAATCTCCTTTTCGAAACTAATAGGGGAGTAATTAAAGACGATACATCTAAAGTGTACCTAAGAGGTGAAACCGCACAAGGTGAATTTGTCAACTTTTTAAACGTTCAAAAATCTATGCGTGCTAAATTACCATTTGGTATTGGACAAGTTGGTAAAGCCTTTAGAAACGAAATAACCCCAGGCAACTTCACCTTTAGAACTGTTGAATTTGAACAAATGGAACATCAACTTTTCTGTAAAGATGAAGACTCTATGCAATTTTACGAAGAGTATAAACAAAAGGCTTGGAACTTTTTAAAACAACTAGGTATTAAAGAAGAAGATATTAGATTCAAAGACCATGAAAAACTAGTCTTTTACTGCAAAGCCGCTTGTGATATTCAGTATCGTTTCCCATTTGGCTTTGATGAACTTTGGGGTACCCATCATAGAGGAACTTATGATTTATCTAGACATGAAGAATACTCAGGAAATCCAATGCGCTATCTAGACCCAGATACCAATGAAAAAATATTACCAACTGTCATAGAATCTAGTGTTGGCGCTGATAGATTAGCTTTAGCTATTTTGTGTAATGCTTATGAAAACCAAACTTTAGAAGATGGAACTACAAGAGAAGTTATGCACTTTCATCCTTTTCTAGCGCCTTATAAAGCGGCTGTGTTACCACTTGTTAAAAAACATCATAAAGAAAAAGCCGAAGAAATCTATAATATGCTTGCAAAAACCTTTATGATTACTTATGATGAAACTGGTAATATTGGAAAACGTTACCGTAGACAAGATATTGCTGGAACACCTTACTGTATCACAATTGATGATGAAACTCTAAATAATGGTACTGTAACAGTGAGAGATAGAGACACTATGAAACAAGATACCGTCAAAATAGATGAATTAAAAGATTACTTAACTGAAAAAACCCAATTTTAAAATATGAAATTAGAAATGGATAATGACTATGAATAAAATTATATTATCTAAAGTAAATATGTTAAAAGCTATATTTGGTAATATAAATATCAATACTTTATATAAATTATTAAGTAGTCCAAAAACTCTAAAAAATATTCCCCAAGTCTTTATACATAATATTCCCGTCTTTATATTAAATAAAGTATTAATCGCTTTAGATGAAGATGATACTACAGATGGTGGGGTAACATCGACCATTATTGGTAAAATGAGATATAAAAAAAATCAAAATATTATTGAATCTATACCAATAAAAAAAACTCAAAAAACTAAAATTCAAATTTCACCTAAAAATACTCAATCATCTCCGAAAAAAACAACTATAATCAAAAACAATTTTCAAACTTCGCAAAAGTCAAAAAACGTAATCCATCAATCTAATATAAATATTAGTAAACAAAAAAAATTAATTACCCAAATCATCACCATAACTCCAACTCTTCCAAAAAAAACCAAATTAATCATGAATACTTCAAAGAAAACAGCAAAACAAGATAAAAAGCCTATTAAATCAAAAACTATCATAATTAAACCTAAAAAAATAAAATCATCACTTCCACAAACAAACACAATTACATCCAAACAAGCAAAACCTTTAAATAAAAAAATAAATAATCAAATAAATCCAAATGAAAAACCAGTACACATCCAAAAGACTTCTAAAACTCAAACCAAAATTAAACAATCATCTAATCCAATCCAAACACAGCCACAAAAGCCAAAATATAAATTGCAAAAAAATAAATCACCACACTTTGTTGCTTTATTTAGCACTTTAACTGCCTCATTATTATTAGGTATTGGTCTTAGTATGATTGGTCATAAAAAAATCTTTAAAAATATTATTGTTCCATCAACAATTGCCATATTTACTTACGGAATTTTTGCCAAAAAAACTAATAAAACCCGTCAACACAATAAGCAACTAATTAAAATAAAAACTAAATAAAAAAGATATTTTAAATAATAATAAAAGCTCCATTTCTTGAATATAGAAACGGAGTTTTTAATTACACTTTTATTCTTTCTTTAAATATTCATCGATAGCTAACGCAATTCCTCTTGCGTATCCTTTTGGATTATTTAAAATATTTTTAAGTTCTTTAACATTATCAATATAGCCAAGTTCAATCAAATAACTCTCAGCTGTATCATTAGAATTAAAATAAGGATTTTTTCCGTACGTCTCATTACTACCATCCACATATGCACCAGTCGCAATTCCTCCAACCTCTCTTATTGCATAGTAATAAGGAGTAACTCCATCATCGGAAAAACGCTGATAAATACCATTTTTAACCTTAAATTCATCTTTTGTCGACACATTAGTATTGCCATATTTTGTAATATTCGAAACTAATAAATTAGCTAAGTCCAAATTACTTTTACCTGCCACATAAACTTCTAAACCATGTGTTGAACTCATACCACCAGGGATATTTGTTGAATTATGATGTAAAGCAAAATTAAATTTTGACTTTGTTGCATTAGCTGTTGTCGCACTTCCCATATCCCCATAAGTTGGTACAGTATCGTCTTTGCTATCTCTAGTTAATTTTACTTTGTAACCCATACTTTCTAATTCATTTTTTAAAGCCTCTGACACTGTGAAATTAATATCAGATTCTTTATAAGTTTGACTACTCGCACATTTACCTTGTTTATTTGGTACGCTACCATCCGCACATACGATCATCCCAGCGTCATTTCCATCATGTCCAGGATCAATCGTTATATCATATACATCATCTGGTAAATTAATACTCTTAACATGAAAAGCTAAAATTTCATGACCTTCAAATTTATCCCATGTAATATCTATTTTTTTATTTCCATCATTGGTCAAAGTATAGTAAGATATGTTTCCATATTTAGTTTTATTAATTAAAGGGAAATATATACTTTCGTCATCTTTATTAACTTTAACTAATAAATAATAAGTTCCTATATCTAATTTTTCTAAATTAATTCCTTCATTAATATAATTGCTAGTTTTAAAACTGTAATTACCGCCATCATCAGTAATATCCCAATCTATAATCTCCTCATGTCTTCCATTACTTAAAACCAAAGTAGGGGAGTTATACTCCTCATTTAATTCAAATTCACCATTAAAATTAAGATGAATTCCATACCTGTCATAGTAAGTAATATCACCATTTATATCATAATCAATTTGACCTAAAAAACTTTCTTTATTAAATAAATAAAAACACGTTAAGCCAACTATTAAAATAAATAAAAATAATAAAATATATTTAATCTTTTTTTTCTTTTTTCTTCTTTTTGCCATTTATCAATCCCTCAAAGATATTTTAACTAAAAAAATTCATAAAGTGTAGTTAAAAATCAAATTTTATCCAAAAATGTCGTATTTAATGGTTTACTTTACACAAAATAATAAAAGAAAATTAAAAAACATTTCTTTTTTATCAAAACTATGATAAAATTATTTATAGCAAAAGTATTAAAGCTAAGGAGGATAAATATGGGTTTAATAAAAAAAATCATAGGTGATGAAACTGAAGATGTTTTTACCGCACCTTCTAATGATCAATACTATGATCTAAAAGCTGAAGAGGCTTTAACTGAAGAAGGCGGCGCTAAAATGATTTTATTAGAGCCAAGAGCTTATTCTGAATCGCAACAAATTGCTGACCATTTAAAGAAGAGAAACACTGTAGTTGTTAACTTAAAAAGAGTTACCCCAGAACAAGCTAAAAGAATTGTCGATTTCTTAAGTGGTACTATTTATGCAATAGGTGGGGATTTGCAAAAAATAGGTGGAGGCATATTCCTATGTACTCCAAACAATGTTAGTGTTCAAGGTAAAATTACAAATGATACTGAAGGTAAAGGTATTCACGATAACAATAATATAGATATAGAGTGGTAAAAAATATAGCGCTAATAGCGCAAAGGTGAGGTCGAACTATGGAAAAATTTACAAGAGTAATGAGAGGATATGACCCCGACGAAGTAAATAACTTCTTAGATCAAATCATCAAAAGGGTCGAAAAAATGATTGCTGATATTGATAAAAAAAATAAAATAATAGAAAGTCAAAACGAACAGATAAAAAGACTTAAAGAAAACGCTGAAAATAATAGCGCAATCAAAGAAAAACTGCAGCAATACGAAAGAATGGAAAGTACTCTAAACAGAGCTATAATTATGGCTCAAAAGACCTCAGACCAATTAAAAATGACTGCTCACCGTGAAAGTGAAATAATTATTGATGATGCTAAAAAAAATGCAAGTCGTATAGTTAATGATGCTTTAATGAAAGCTGAAAAAATCGAAAATGATGCCGAAGCTATGAAACATAATATTACAGTATTAAAACGAAGACTTAAAAATATTGTCGAATCTCAATTAGAAATTATCGATGATATTGACAAAATAGATCTATAATTATTAAATCTAGATAAGTATAAGATTTTCCTTTATAAAATTTTCCGACAGTCTTGTGGGAATCGTCCTGAAAATAGGGCGCTTTTTTATTGATTAAAACGCAATTGATATGCTATAATTAAAAGTAGGTGAAAAAAATGTTTAATTATAAAAATATTAATATAAATTATGTGCGATATGGTAATCCAGATAAGCAAACCGTTGTCCTATTACATGGCTGGGGTCAAAACATCGAAATGATGAAACCAGTTGGTGATAGACTAGAAAATTGTGATGTCATCATTATTGACCTTCCAGGTCATGGTAAAAGTGAAGAACCTAAAGAAATATGGTTGTTAACTGATTTTGTAGACATGATTCATGAACTACTAACAAGTTTAAAAATTCAAAATCCCATATTAATAGGTCATTCATTTGGTGGTAAACTCAGCTTACTTTATGCCAGTAAGTATCCCGTAAAAAAACTAGTTTTATTTGGCAGCCCTTTTAAAGTCAAAAAAAATCCTAATAGTCTAAAAGTACGAACTTTAAAAAAACTTAAAACCCTACCAGGCTTAAATAAATTAGCTGAAACTATGAAAAAACATATAGGCTCCACAGATTATCGAAACGCCAGTCCTATGATGCGTGATATTTTAGTAAGACATGTTAATACTGATATTACCCAAGATGTAAAAAAAATAACCTGTCCAACTATTATTATATGGGGTACCAATGACACTGCCGTTCCTATTGAAGATGCTTATGAATTAGAAAAACTCATTCCAGATGCTGCTGTCATCCCATACGAAGGATGTACACACTATGCTTATCTAGAAAGATTAAATCAAACCACTTCTATTATCAATAATTTCATAAAGGAGAAGTAATATGGCTAAAGAATTTATCATTTCGGCAATTATTTATTTCATTTATGTTTTTTTAAGAAGCCAAGACTCTATGCACATGCTTCAGCAAAATAAATATAACCGAAAAAAAACTTATCTAAAATGGTTAAACAAAAATAAAGCCAAAGCATTTAAAAACTATAGTATTCTATTTTTATTGCTTGCGGTATTTATTTTTGTTAACAATTATTTTATACTGATGATTTGTTTTAATCTCATTTATTTAATTTTAACTATTGATCTCATTTGGGAAAGAAAAAATAGTCAAAATAAATTACCACTTAAATATACTGCTAGAGTAAAAAGACTAACCTTTACAAACACCTTAGTTTTATTAATTCCAATTATTATTATGGCTTTTATAGCCAATGAAATTAACTTAGTTTACTGTTATCTATTATTAGGGCTAATAGCCTATTTAAATAATTTCTATATATTAATAGCTCTTTTAATAAATACCCCAGTTGAAAGTTTAGTCGGCCTTTACTTTAAAAATAAAGCTATTCATAAAATAAAAAGCATGACGAATTTAAAGGTCATCGGTATTACTGGTAGCTATGGCAAAACCAGTAGTAAAAATATTTTAAATGATATTTTAAATATTAAATATAACTCCTTACCAACACCTAAAAACTTTAATACCCCGTTTGGCTTAATGATTACTATCAATAATTATTTAGATAAATTTACGGATGTTTTTATTGCTGAAATGGGAGCTTGTCAAAGTGGTGATATTAAAGAACTGTGTGACCTCGTCCATCCAAAATATGGAATTATTACTAAAATAGGAGTCGCCCATCTTGCCACATTCAAAACTAGAGAAAACATTCAAAAAACCAAGTTTGAATTAATTGAATCATTACCTCAAGATGGTGTCGGTATTTTAAATGGCGATGATGATTGGCAAAGAAGTTATAAAATAAAAAATAATTGTAAAATAAAATGGATTGGTATAGATAGCAAAGATGTCGACATTAGAGCAACTAACATAGTTCTAAGCCCTAAAGGCACCACCTTTGATTGCTATTTTAAAGGGGATAATACCCCATATCAATTTGAAACTAAATTATTAGGCTATGCCAATGTCTATAACATTTTAGCTGGCATCGCTTTAGGCCGAGAATTTGGCATGACTATTGACCAATTAAAAGCTGGTGTTGCTAAAGTAAAACCAGTTCCGCACCGTCTAGAACTTAAACGTAATGGCAATATTAATATTATTGATGATGCCTACAATTCCAATCCAACTGGCGCTAAAATGGCACTAGATGTTTTAAAAATGATGCCAGGAAAGCACATCGTCGTAACCCCTGGCATGATTGAACTAGGCGCCGAAGAATATCAGAAAAATAAAGAATTCGGTATGCAAATTGCCGATAGTAGTGATGAAGTCATATTAGTTGGAGTCGAAAAAACTAAACCTATTTTAGAAGGCTTAAAGGAAAAAAATTATGATGAAAATAAAATTCATGTTATTAATGACGTTTTAAAAGCCTTCCCATTAATTCAAACATTAAAAGAAAATGAAACTTACGTTTTATTAGAAAATGATTTACCAGATATATTCAATGAAAAATAAAGGAGTGATTTATAATGATTAAAGTTGGAGTAATTTTTGGTGGCGATTCTGTTGAACACGAAGTAAGTATTATTTCCGCTCTTCAAGCCATGGAAAATATTGATGAAGAAAAATATGAAATTATACCTATTTATATTAGTAAAGACCGTCATTTTTATACCGGTAATGCCCTAAGAGAAATGGAAACATATAAATATTTTGATAGTATGAAAAAATATGTTAAAGAAATAACCATTTGTCATAAAGGAAAAGAAATTGTCCTTCAAAAAGTAAAAGGCATCTTTGGTCGTAATATCAATACCATTGATGTTGCTTTTCCAATCGTCCACGGTAAAGGAGTAGAAGATGGTAGTTTAGCTGGATACCTAGAAACTTTAGGTCTTCCAGTCGTTGGACCATCTGTTTTAGGCGCTGCCTTAGGTCAAGATAAAGTAGTTTTAAAACAAATATTACAAGCCAATAATATTAAAGTACCAAAATATGTTTGGTTCTACGATTATGAATATAGTATGAATAAAGACGACATTATAGATGAAATAGAAAAATTAAACTATCCAGTTATCGTCAAACCTGCCAATTTAGGTAGTACTATTGGTATTGGTGTCGCCCATAATAGAAGCGAACTTGAAACTAAAATTGACGAAGCTACCGAATATGATAAAAAAATTGTCGTCGAAGAAATGATACCAAACTTACTTGAATTAAACTGTGCTGTATGTGGCAACTATGAATATTCTGAAACTAGTTTAATTGCTGAAATGAAAATGAAACATGAACTTTTAACCTTTGAGGATAAATATTTGGGAGGCTCTAAAGGTAAAGGTATGAAAACAGCGGGTAAAATGCCAAACTCTATGTCTACCAGTGAGTTTGATATTCCAGCTAAAATAGACGAAGATATGGAAAATAAAATATATGACATATCTAAACAAGTCTTTCGAATATTAAACTTAAAAGGTGTTTGTCGTATTGACTACCTAGTTAATAAAAAAACTAAGGAAATTTATGTCAATGAACCAAATACCATTCCAGGCTCTCTTGCCTTTTATCTATACAAACCAAAAGGTAAAGACTATAAAACTTTAACTGATGAATTAATCAAATCAGCTATTAAAGACTATAAAAATGAAATGCGTAAAACATCTAGTTTTACCTCAAATATATTAAGTGAATATAATGGTTCAAAAGGATTTAAAAAAGGAGTAAAATAATAAAACAAGGAGATGTATTTTATGGATTATAAAGACACATTATTAATGCCCAAAACCGAATTTAAAATGCGTGGCAATCTTGCCGAAAATGAAATTAAACAACGTGAAGAATGGAATGAGATAGATTTATATAATTTAATTAAAGATAAAAATAAAAGTAATAAACCTTTCATTCTTCATGATGGACCACCTTACGCTAATGGTAATATTCATCTAGGTCATTCTTTAAATAAAATTCTAAAAGATTTCATCAACCGATCTAAAATGATGGAAGGATACTATGTTGAATATATTCCTGGCTGGGATACGCACGGTCTACCAATTGAACAAGCTGTTACTAATAGTGGAATCAATAGAAAAACCATGTCTATAGCTGAATTCAGACAATATTGTAAAGAATATGCCTTAAAACAAGTTCATACCCAAATGGAAGATTTTAAAAGATTAAATGTTATAGCTGATTGGGACCATCCTTACATCACATTAAAACCAGAATATGAGGCTAGACAAATTGAAGTCTTTGCCAAAATGGCCGAAAAAGGATTAATTTTCCAAGGACTAAAACCTGTTTATTGGTCACCAAGCAGTGAAACCGCTTTAGCTGAAGCTGAAATTGAATATAAAGATAAAACTGACCCTTCAATTTATGTCGCATTTACTGTTACCGAGGGTAATGACTATATCCAAAAAGGTGATAAACTAGTTATTTGGACCACTACACCATGGACCCTACCAGGAAACTTAGGTGTCTGTGTAGGTCCAGACTTTGATTATTCTAAAGTTAAAGTAGAAAATAATAATTACATAGTCGCTACCGAATTATTAGATAATTTAATGCAAGAATTTGGTTTTGAAAAATATGAAAAATTATCTACTTTCAAAGGTAGTGATATGGAAGGCGTTATGTATAAACACCCATTTATGGATAGAACCTCACCAGTAGTTACCGCCGACCACGTAACTCTAGATGCTGGAACTGGATTAGTTCATACCGCACCATCATATGGTGAAGATGACTTCAACGTTGGTAAAAAATATAACTTAGGCATGGTCAATGGTGTTAATGATCAAGGAATTTTAAATGAAGAATCAGGCATGTTTCAAGGATTATCTGTAGAAGATGCCAATAAAGAAATTCCAAAATGGTTAAAAGAAAATGGTTACTTATTAAAATTAAAGAAAATTACCCACTCATATCCTCACGATTGGCGTACTAAAAAACCAATCATCTTTAGAGCCACTAAACAATGGTTCTGTAGTGTTGATAAAATTAGAGATGAGATTCTAAAAGAATTAGACACTAATGTTAAATTTCATACTGATTGGGGTAAAACTAGAATTTATAATATGATTAAGGATAGGGGAGACTGGTGTATTTCTAGACAAAGAGCTTGGGGTGTTCCTATTCCAATTTTCTATAATGAAGACGGTTCAGCTATTGTTGACTACGACGTTATGATGCACGTTGCCTCACTATTTAGAAAATATGGTTCTAATATTTGGTTTGAGAAAGATGCTAAAGACTTACTTCCAAAAGGCTATACAAATCCAGCAAGTCCAAATGGTAATTTTACTAAAGAAACCGATATTATGGATGTCTGGTTTGACTCTGGAACTTCTTGGGCTGGAACCTTGCTTGAAAGAAAATTACCATATCCAGCTGATGTCTATTTAGAAGGTTCTGATCAATATCGTGGTTGGTTTAACTCATCACTAATTTGTAGTATGGCTTATAGTGGTCATAGTCCATATAAAGAATTAGTATCTGCCGGCTTTGTCTTAGATGGTAAAGGTTTCAAAATGAGTAAATCATTAGGTAACGTTGTCAGCCCAATGGACGTTGTAAGCAAACAAGGTGCCGATATTCTAAGACTTTGGGTTGCCAGTGTTGATTATACCGAAGATGTCAGATTCAGCGATGAATTATTATCTGGAGTTAAAGAATCATATCGTAAAATTAGAAACACCTATAGATTTATGCTTGGAAACTTATTTGACTTTAACCCAGATAATGATAAAATACAATATGATAAATTGCCACACGCTGACCAATATATGTTAGTTGAATTAAATGATATTATTGCTAAAGTAATTAAAGAATATGATAACTATAACTATGATGAAATTTATAAAATCATCAATAACTACGTTAACTCACTATCTAATTTCTATCTAGACTTTACTAAAGATATTTTATACATCGAAAAAGCCGATAGTCATTCAAGAAGAAGTGTCCAAACCGTTTTATATGAAATCTTAACCACTTTAATTAAATTAATGGCACCAATCTTACCTTATACCAGTGAAGAAGTATATAAACTTCTTCCAGGTAAAAAAGAAAAAAGTGTTCATCTAGAAAGCTTCCCAGAAACTAAAAACTATAAAAATGAAGTAGAATTAAAAGAAATGTTTGACTTATTCTTTGGTATTAAAAATGATGTTTATAAAGCTCTAGAAGAAGCTCGTAACCAAAAATTAATTGGTAAATCATTAGAAGCTAAAGTATTCTTAAAACTAAGAGATGAAGATAAAGAAACTTTAAAACCAATTCTTTCTAATCTAAAACAATTACTAATCGTTTCAGACGTTATCTTAACTGCTGATGAACTTCCAAAATATGAATACTGCGAAGTCAAAGTTCAAAAATTTGATGGTGAAAGATGTGAAAGATGTTGGAATTACTTTAATGAAATCGATTTAACTGACCATCTATGTCCAAGATGTCATGAAATAGTAAACGAAGACTAGTTATCTAGTCTTTTTTGCATGAAAAAAAGGTCTAAGACCTATAATAACATTTATTCTACAAATATATACGGGTTACTTTGAGTTCCATTACCACTTTTAATTTTTATATCACTTCTAATATGAACAACAGGATATACAGGTGCTGGAGTCATTACGGTCAATTCAGTTATACTACCTCCACACACTCCAACACTTACAACAGTCTTATTTCCCCATTCATTATTAATAGTCCAAGTAAATTGGGATGTCGAATTACAATTAATAGGTTTCATCCAACCACCAGCATTTGTAAACTCATTCTGACTTATGATATTTATTTTACCAGGATCATAACTCAAATTATTGTTATATAAAACAATTTGGTTCTTAGCCGTTTGAGTGAGACTGTTATAATAATCCCCATTTAAATATTCTTTTAAAGAAGAAGTATCCCACTTATAAGTGTCCCCATATGATAAAGATCCAATAGTATCGACACGTCTTAATTTAATTGTCTTATCTGATTCAATTGCTACAATTCTCCATCCAGCTTGTTCATTATTAAAAGTTACATAATTATTTGGATTTGAACCTTTATAAAAATAGTAATCTCCATTTTGGTATAGTCCATCTCCAGAAGTAACAACATCATCTATTAAATCATCAGCCGCAGCTGGTGGATTCGCACACACACCATAAAGCTCATCCAAAGCTCCTTGCACGTCAGTCGACTTTAAACCACTTGTTTTATTGTCATAAGTTACCTGATTGCTTGGAAAATAAGTTGCAGCTGATACCCCAATAGTGCAAAATATCAAAGCAGTCATCACAAATATAAATATTCTGTTTTTAAAAATCCTTCTCAATCTCCATTTCTTATTGCTTTTTTCATTATCTTTTTTCATTAAACTCATATCCTAAATCTCCTTTCTATTATAATTATAACACATTTTTAGTCTATTTCCCCAAGAAATATTATATTTTCCCAAATAAATGTCAAAATAATGTTGGTGATAAGAATTATGATAGTAAAAAACCTAAGATA
The DNA here is from genome assembly GCA_944358815.1 of uncultured Bacilli bacterium. Taxonomy (GTDB): domain Bacteria; phylum Bacillota_I; class Bacilli_A; order RF39; family UBA660; genus Coprosoma. Next base: position 12,406 of record CALVRX010000037.1, read on the forward strand.
TTGCAGGGAAAACTTAGAATTAAAACAAAAGGAAATAGCCGACATATTAGGTGTCACTTATTCGACAGTCTCTGGCTGGGAAACCGGAAAAGATACCATTCCTTTAAGAAAACTCATTGATTTTGCCAATATTTATAATTTAAGCCTAGATTATTTATTTGGACTTACCAACACCAATGAGAAATATAAAACTTTAACTGTTGATTTAAAAGTAGTAGGGAAGAACCTTCGAAATATTCGTCTCAAAAATAAAAAAACTCAAAGTGAAGTTGCTGAAATAATAAATACTAGTCAATCTGCTTATGCCCATTATGAAAATGCCATCTATTTAATTCCAACTAATTTTTTATACAATTTAAGTAAAATATATCCAGATTTTTCTATAGATTTAGTTTTAGGAAGAGAAAAAGTATCTGATAATACATAAAAAAATTACCTTTGATTAGGTAATTTTTTAACTTTGTTTGTCTTTAATAAACTCTCTAAGCATTTTTGTCAGTGCTCTTTTTTCTATTCTAGACACATAACTTCTAGAAATACCCATTTCTTTCGCAATTTCTTTTTGTGTAATTTCATCATTACCATCTAAGCCATATCTTTTAATAATAATTTCTTTTTCCCTATCAGTTAAAACCTGAAAATATTTTTTTAATAATTTAATACTATCTTGTATATGAATATCTAAAGCAAAATCCGGTTTATCTGTTTTTAAAATATCTAAAAAAGTAATTGCATTTCCTTCTTTATCAAAACCGATTGGCTCATCGATACTTATATTCTTACTGTTTTTCTTATCTGACCTAAAAAACATTAATATTTCATTTTCGATACATCTCGCACAATATGTCGTTAATCTTGTTTTGTGTTTAAAAGAATAACTATCTACACCTTTAATTAATCCAATTGTTCCAATACTAATTAAATCATCACTCATCTGTGAACCATGATCGTATTTTTTGACAATATGAGCTACTAATCTTAAATTGTGCTCAATTAATTTATTTCTAGCCCCCTTGTCTCCCATATTAGCTAATCTAATGTATTTTTCCTCTTCTTCCTTAGATAAAGGGTCGGGGAATACATTATTAGAATAAGAAGCTGTAAAAAGATAAAAATCTTTAAATAACTTTTTTAAAAAATCAAACATAAATCACACCTCTAGTTAAAATATATGTGATTACAGTTAAAAAATAAATAAAAAAAGACCGAAGTCTTTAAATATGTGTCATTATATACATAAACATGCCATATCCCATAGATGCTGTAATAAAGCAAAGTACTGCACAGTCCAAAAAAGTTCTTGTCATACTACCATTTGAAAACGCAATTCCTTGTTTTGTCGCTTTTACTAATGATCTTCCTTTACTCTGTCCACTATTAGTAGCCTCATCCTTAGTAGCCTCTTCGTTCTTTCCTTCATATATCTCGTGTAGCTGTGCTTGTAATGCTTTCATTTCAGGTAAAGAAACATCCTTAATTTCCATTGTTTTCTCAAGCGGATCATCATCACTTTGACTAAAATCTGAAGGCTCATCTTTAAATGAATTTTTTTTATCAAAATTTAAAGTATTATTATTAGCTTGGCTATCTAATGTAAATTCTTCAAAAGTATCGTCTCCATAATTTGCCTCATCTAAAAGTTTATTAAGGGCTTCTATATTTTGATTTGTTTTAACATCTTGATTATCATCTAAATAGTCACTACCATAAGTAGAATTAAAGCTATATGGATTTTTTTGGTTCATTTTCATAGCCTCCTATCAAAATAAGTATACTACAAATCATCCATATTTTCAATTGTTTTTCCATTACTTGACAAAAGACTCACTATTTATGTCAACAATAAAAATGTCGAAAAATTAACAAATAAAATTACTAATATATTAAATAGTAAATAACCTTAAAACACATTAATGAGTATTAACTTTCTCTTTTTTTTCTTGCCAAATTTTGCTATAATTATATATAGTAAAGAAGGGGATAAACATGACAGATGAAAATAGTTTAAATTTAAGAATAAAAATGGAATTGCAAAATCCTATATATGATACTGTAGATGAGGCTTTAGAATATACTATTCATAAGCAAAACTTTCAAAAATATGATTTAGTCAAATTAGTTATGATGCTTTATAAACAAAATTATTCATGTATTAGTAATACTAATGGTTACCGTGATCAAGTAAAAATATTAGATGAATACTTTCATCACGAATATAATCATAGTTTAATAACTTTTATGATGATTAAAGCTGTATTAGATTTTAAAGGAACCGATAAATACGATACCATTACTTCTGATATTGCAATATTAGAAACCGCTTTGCGCACTAAAAAGAATACTAAACCAGAGGATTTATGTATTTTCTCATATCCAATTGAAAATGAAGAATATAATGATTTAATGATGAATATTGAAGCTAATCCTAATTTTAAATATGCGATGGCTATTACTTATGATAAAATAAAAAACACCCAAAAATAGCAAAAATTGACAATTCTCCAATATCGATATATAATAATGCGTAAATTTTGACGCAAAGGGTGATTTTATGGAAAATTCTTATTATAATGTTGTAGAAACACTATTACTCATATTTGCTGCTGATGAAGGTAAATTAAAAATATATCTAGAGAAAAAACAAGATGAACCTTATAAAGGATATTGGACTATTCCAAGTAGTTTATTAGACCAAAATACAACTTTAGAAGAATGTGCGAATGCAATATATACTAACGCCACAGGTTTACATAATGGACTAATTTCTCAAAGTAAAGTATTTAGTTCACTAAACCGTAGTTTAAAAGAAAGAACAATTGCTATTTCATATATTGCCATAACCGATAAGACATTAACCGACATTAAACAAAATACGAATGATAAATCATGGTTTCAAATTGATGAACTACCAAAACTGGGCTTTGATCATGAACAAATCATTAATGAAGTCAGTAGGGAACTTAGAGATAAAATTGCTACAAATTATGACGATATGTTTATTAAATTTTTCCCAAGTGATTTTACTTTGCCAGAACTTCAAAACTTTTATGAATATGTTTTAAATAAGCCAATTGACCGCCGAAACTTTCATAAAAAATTTGTTGGCCAAGATTTGGTTATTGATACCGGTTTTAAAACCTCTAAAGGTAGTGGTAGACCAGGAACTTTATATAAATTTAACTTAGACAAAATGAAAGGTAAAAGAATATGAATAATAAAGGCTTTGGATTAAAAGAATTTATCATTTTATTCTCTGTAATATTTATTTGCATGATTGTCATAATGTCTATATATCAAAGTATTTTCCCTAATCAAAATATCGAATTAGAAAAAAACATGACTGAAGAAAAACCTAAAACATATAAAGAATTAGAACAAGAATTACAACTAGCAGCCGAAAGATACCAAAACGATACTTATTCAGCCGATAGTGATGCAACAGAAGTATGGACCTTAAGCTATTCTATGTTAAAAGAAAAGAAATACATTGATAAATTAATTGACCCTAATGATAAAAACCAGGAATGTACCGGATACGTAGAATTTATTCAAGATGAAGCTAAAATATCATATCAACCATTTTTAAAATGTGGTAATAATTATGAAACAAAAGGGTATCAAGTAGAAAATTAAAAGTGTTAGATGCAAAATCTAACACTTTTTTAACTAAAATTCACATATTTGTGCAATTTATAGATAACACCATTAATTCTTAAATAAATATAATATTTACCTTTAATACCGTCTTCACTAATATATCTTGAAGTAGTCGTTTTCTTATTAGAATTTTGAGGAATAACTATATCATAAGTCTTTTTATCAAGTACATTATCTAATATAATTTGTACCTCATCACTTTCTTTAAAAGTACCTTTCACTTTTAAACCAAAAACATCCTTATATAATGTAATTTTGTATTTATCTAATATAGAATCATCACTTTTAGCATTTAAAAGTATATGATTATTAGTAGTTGCTGTTTCACCCAAACTACCAAGTCTAACTCCAGCCACTCCAGTATAAACATCATTCGCATATAAACTCATTTTTTTTGTATTATATAAAGTAGAATTAACATTCATACTAATAACTTTTTTACCATTTTTAACTTCCATTAGAGTATGACCCTGAGTAATTACAAAATCATTATCACCTAATATTTCTAAATATGTTTCCTCATTTGTAGGCAATTCATAATCATCAATTTCTTTTACTGTACGAGTAGAATAATCTATTTGATATGTAAGTAAATGCTTTTTACCATTTATTTCATCGGCAAAAACCATTGCGTTATTATTAAGTAAATTTACTGACTCCGGTTTATTAGGAAAATCAAAATCACCATCTGTTTTTAATAAATATTGCTTATAATTACTATCTACTTTATTTTCATCAGCAATTATCCAATTTATATCTAATGTTGCATAATCCAAATTGACAATCATATTACCATTATATCCAGAAATAGTAATTGAATTAGTATTAATATCATAATTAATTGAATTCATTCCAAACCAGTTACCTTTTTTCTTGCCTGGTAATATCTTATAAAGATCAACTTCTTTTACAATAGCTCCTGTAGCTCTATCTAATTCTACTGCCACATCTTCTGAAGTGCCTCGACCATACTTATTTGAAGCTAAAAGTAAATTGCCATTATTTAACTCATAAACATCGTGATGATAACCACCTGGAACTGCATATTCGTAATAAATCTTTCCAAGTAAATCCATTTCAATCAGACCAATGCTATATTTTTTTCTTAGTATTTTATCACTACTAAGTAAAATATGACCGTTATTTAATCTTTGAATATCCCATTTGTAATCGCCAATTAAATACCATCTTACCTCACCATTTTTGTCGTAAGCTGCCGTATAACCAATTTCTTCTGGTGTTGTAAAATAAAACTCATCAGTATCAAAATCTTGATTAGCTAAATCAGTTACCTTAGAAAAATTATTGGGCAACGGATCTGTCTGAATGGTAATTTCTTTACTGATACCACTAGCTTCAATAATTACTTTGTTCGCATAGCCCGCATATAATCCATAAATAGGTAAAATATGTACTTTAGCTGGCGTAAAAGTATGTTTTAAATCTTGACCACCATCTTTGCCCTTAATAGTTACTGTTGTTGTTGTTAAATCCTTAGTTTGAAAAACAATTAAAGCTGAAAGCGGTGAATTGCCATAAGGATTTAAAATAACATTTGGATTATCTATTGTATAATTTGTATTACTTAAATATTGAGCTTCCTTTTGACTTTGTAAATACAAAATATCACTTTCTGTATTTATAGGTTTATTAGCCATAATATATTCATAAATAAAAATAGATGCTGCAAAAGTTACTACAATTAATATCACATATTTAGCAATTATTTTTTTCATGACATCCTCCTAAATTAATCTAATCTCATCTTCTGTAAAATAAGGCTTATTTTTATCAATTCGATCAAAAAATAAAATACCATCTAAATGATCAACTTCGTGTTGAAAAGCTACCGATAAATCTTCTCTTGCCCTAATTGTGATTTTTTCACCATCTGGGTCATAACCAGTAATTGTAACTCTCGCATATCTTGGAACATGACCTTCTACCTCACGGTTGACACTTAAACATCCCTCACCAGTTTCCAGTGCTACCTTTTCCTCCGAATGACTTATTATTTTAGGATTAACAACCACATAATTGTGAAATTTTCCTTCTTCATATTCGTATACAATTACAATAATTCTTTTTAACTGTCCAAGTTGGGGGAAAGCAAGCCCCATACCAGGTCTTAAATCATATTTTTCCGCATATTTTTCTATTTGACTGTACGTTAAATGCTTGATAATGTGATCAATTGTTTCTTTGTCTTCTTTAGATAAAGGAAGTTTAACTTCCTTACTTTTTTGTCTCAATATTTTGTGCTTTTCATCTAAAATATTTAAAGGCTTAAACATATTTCACCTCCCATATATTTATTTTACCATATTTGTTAATAAATAATTAACAATTTTATCTGTTTACTCCATAAAAACAAAGAGTATTATAAACTTATATACATAAAATAAAAAAAAAAGCCTTTTTAATTTAAGGCTTTAAAAATAATTCTTATTTAAACGTTTTTACTCTTATATAAATCTACTCGTTTAGGTAAATTTTTGGCTTCTTTAGCCGTCTTTTCATCGAATAATGAAATCACTTTTATCCCAAAAGTTTTGGCAATATTATCTATATTTTTACAAGTTAAATTCGCATCACCATTTTCAATTGTACTTATATATGCCATTTTAAATTTTGTTTTATTCGCAAACTGTTCTTGCGTTAAACCATTTTGATACCTATACCATTTCATATTTAAGCCTACTAATTCCATCGCTTTCATCATTATCACGCCACCTTTGTTAATCTTAAGACAAAACTTAATTATATATAAATTATAAATTTAAAGTGTAAAGAACTTAATACCACTAAAAATTATTAAGATATATCTTAACAAGACCCAAAAATATGTTATACTTCATATAGAATAGTAAAGGAGAGTGTTTATGAAAAAATTAAAAGAATTTGCCAAAAGGTATTTAATCGGCTTTGTAATAGGAGCAGTGTTATCAAGTACAGTAGGGTATATGCAGCTGTCACATTTGCTAGTAATGATGTCACGTATGATAATTCATCAAGCCATTTAAATTCTAAAAATGTTAAATCTGCCATCGATGAACTAACTGGCTTGTGTAAATAGAAAGGATGTAATTATGAATAGAAAAAAATTTTATTTAAGGAAAAACTTATTTGCTTTTATAATTGCCGTTTTCCTTTTTGGCTCCATCAGTGTCTTTGCCGTCACATATTTTCCAAGTAGTAGTACCACTTATGATCCTTCTGTAAGTGGATTAAATTCCACCAACGTCCAAGATGCTTTAGATGAACTTTATAATGTATGTCAAACAATTACCTCAGAAGATTTAATAGATGGCTTAGAAAAAGATCCGTATGAATGTAGATATTTCTTTACAGGCGCTAATCCAAATAATTATATTACATTTAACGAAGAAAAAGCCGGCTGGAGAATTATATCTGTCGAATGTGATGGAACTATTAAAATAATGAGAAGAGAAAGTATAATAACTAGAACCTGGGGAGTCGATAGTGTTTTTGCTAATTCAAATTGGGCAGATTCACCATTGCAAACTTATTTGAATGAAACATACTATAAACAAATTGTTTATTCTTCTAGGAAATATATTGAATCAAGCCAATTTAGTATAGGTGCTATTCAACAAAATAACAATTTGCAAAATCAAATAACAAATGAAAACAAAACAAAATGGAATGGTTATATAGCCTTACCAACACTATCAGAATATATTAGAGTAAGTGACAATAATTCTTTGTGTGGTAGCATCGAGTTATATAACAACAACAGGGAAAAGTGTAATCAAACTAATTGGATGAAACCAAAAAAAGTAGATTATTGGTACACACTAACACCAGATCGTGATTTAAATAATACTGAAGTTTATATGATTCATAATGAGTATATAGATACAATCAGTGTTAGATGGGCAGAATCCGCATATCCAGTATTATATCTATCATCAGATTTAAAATTATCAGGAACTGGTACCCAGTCCGATCCATATACAATAAAGTAAAAAAACAGACTGTTATATCACAAACATATAACAGTCTTTTATAAATTAATTATTCCAAGCTCTTGCTCCAATTATTATTACAAGTAAAATAAATAGCACGAGTATAATTGCGGCGCCATAACCTGTTCCGTATCCTCCGCCATAGCCATAGCCACCACATGGATTGCCACAGCCATAGCCTTGATACCCACCATAGTAATACATATAATACCTCCTATCTATTCTAATATAGTTTATGACAAAGTCAAAAACCGTATATTAAAAATACCTAATTTTACATTTTAAAAGCCACTATCTAGTCAAATCATTAAGAATATGCTATTATTATATAAGGATAGATAGGAGGCGATTATGAATAAAAAATCTTTGTTTAGTCTAATTAAAGACTTAGACAAACCGTTATTAATTGCCTCAGCAGCTTTATTTATTTTTGGACTTTTAAATATTGTTACCGCATCTTCTAGAGCTGCCGTTGTTAACTATGACGTATCCATCTATTACTATTTTTATCGTCAGTTAATATTCATTATTTTAGGTCTTATTGCAGGCATAATTATTATTAAAACAGATACCAAATATTATAAAATAATTGTTCCGGTATTATTTGTAGCCGCCATTGCCTTAAACCTTTGGGCGTTAACCTTTGAAGAACTATCGGGTTCTAGAAACTGGATTGATTTAAAAATCATCAAACTACAACCTAGTGAATTTTCTAAACCGATTATTATTGCTTTATTAGCTATATTATTTGAAAAAAATTACCGCAAACTGCGAACGGTTGGTATTAAACATTATGATACTATAGCAACAATGCTATTAATCGCAGCCATAATTCCAGCGATTATTTTCTTGCAAAAAGATTTTGGAACATTATTAATCGTTTTATTTATTATTGGTATGATGTTCTTAGCTAGCCCAATTTTAAAAATAGATAAAATAAAGACTTTTTTTCTAGTAGTTGCTATAGTTGCCTTAGGAGTCTTTGTTGTTTACTGTGTTCAAGGCTATATCTTAAACGATGCCAGAATTAGTCGTTTTACATCATTTTTAGATCCTTGTGGTAACTATGAAAATGGTGGTTATCAAGTATGTAATAGTTATATTGCCATTAATGATGGTGGTCTTTGGGGACTAGGAATTGGCAAAAGTAAACAAAAATATTCTTATATCCCAGAACCACATACCGATTCAGCTTTTGCCATCATTGCCGAAGAATATGGCATATATAGAACAGTATTTATTTTTATTTTATATGGTATTGTTTTATATCGTATTGCTGTTATAGGTTCTAAAGCGGCTAGCTTGCGCGGTAGATATATCTGTGTTGGCGTTATTAGTTATATTTTTATTCACATATTTATCAACTTAGGTGGTATGTTTGGACTTATTCCTTTAACTGGAGTTCCACTTCCATTCCTAAGTTATGGAGGTAGTTTTGTCTTATCTTTAATTGCCTCATTATCTATTGTTCAAAGAATATGTATTGAATCTAAAAATAAGAAAATAAAAATTCCTAAAAAATAAAAGGAATTTTTATTTTTATATCGTATGTTTTCATTAGAGGTGATAAACATGCAATTTTTAAAAAAACATAAAGGAAAACTATTTATTTTCATATTTTTACTTTTTACCGCTTTCACTATATATGATACTTATAGTATGGAAAATCAAGCAGAAAATGAAATTAAAACTAAACCAGAAATAACCGAAAAAGAAAACATAAAAAAAGAAAATAAAGAAGAAAAACCTAAAGATACAAAAGTTTTAGTAGATGTTAAAGGAGAAGTTATTACCCCAGGTGTCTATGAATTGACCACTGATAATACCGTCATTGATGCTATTAATAAAGCTGGTGGACTAACTAAATTAAGCGATACTAGTAATATCAACTTAAGTAAAAAATTAGAAAATGAAATGGTCATCATTGTATATTCTAAAAGTGAAATTAAAAAAATGAATGAACCAAAATTAGAATGTCCACCATGTAATGACGCCTGCATCAAAGAAGAAGATGAAAAAGCCAAATTAGATAACGAAACCCCAAAAGACACAACGGCAAATAATGATCAAGTAAACCAAACTAATACCAAAATCAATATCAATACTGCCACTAGCGAGCAACTTCAAACCCTAGATGGGATAGGGGAGGCTAAAGCTAAAGCCATCATCGATTACCGCAAGAAAAATGGTCAATTTAAAAAAATCGAAGATCTAAAAAACGTCTCTGGTATTGGTGACAGTGTCTATGAAAAAATTAAAAATAATATTACCATTTAGTGTCATTTTAATATTTTATGTCATCTTTCAAATTAATCATAAACCAATTAGTCAATATTCACTAAAAGATAAAAATGTAGTAGGGTATATCTATGAGTGTAAAAATCAAGATGATAAAACTACACTTAAAATCAAAGGCAAAGAAAATCTGATAATCAATTATTATCATAATTTTAAATGTCAACTAGGACAGACAATTCAAGCTAATGGTCAAATGCAAACTCCAAATCAAAACACTAACTTTAATCTCTTTAATTATCAAAATTATCTTTTATCTGAAAAAATAAATTACACCTTTACCGCCAATAATATTAAAGTCATTAATCACAAATCTCCTTTTCTTTTTAAAATCAAAAACGCTCTTTATAAACATACTTCTAAATATAAAACTGAAAATTACTTAAATGCCTTAATCTTAGGTAATGATGATCAAATAAATGAAAATACTCAAAATAGCTATCAAATAAATGGTATTAGTCATCTTTTAGCTATATCTGGCTCTCAAATCACTTTATTTTCAGTAATTTTACTTTTTATCTTTAACAAGCTATTTTCTAAAATATCCGCTTATCTAATTACTATCTGTTTTCTTATTTTCTACTTATTCATTACCAATTTTCAAGCCTCTATTTTAAGAGCAACTATCTTTTTTATTATCCTAACCATTAATAAACAATTTGCTTTAAAAATAAATACTGTTCTTTTACTTTTTATAACCTTAGCCATACTTTTAATATATAATCCCTTTTATATATATAATTTGGGTTTTGTCCTATCATTTACGGTTTCATTTTATTTACTGATTTTTAGTCAAATTATTCAAAAACAAAAAACCTATTTTACTAAAACCTTAATTATTTCTTTAATTTCTTTTATTAGTAGTGCTCCTATATTAATAAATAACTTCTTTAGTTTAAATTTGCTTTCACCCTTAATCAATGTGTACTTTGTTCCTCTTATGACTTTTATTATCTACCCATTAGCTCTTTTAACTTTCATCTTTAAACCATTAGATAATCTTTTATTCCTTTTAATTCGAATAATGGAAAATGCTTCATTAATAATATCTAAAATCAATATTTTTAACCTCACGCTATGCCATATAAATATTTTAATCTTCATCATCTATTATCTACTAATTACCTATATATTATATAAATGGCAAAAAGGTCAAAACTATATATTAATTTTCTTTATCATTTTGATAATTCATCATAACATTAACTACTTAAATCCTAATTCCACCATGACAATGTTAGACGTCGGACAAGGAGATTCTATCTTAATTAAATTAAAACATAATAAAGGAAATATCCTCATAGATACTGGAGGTGAATTACCATACGATGATAAAAAGCCCTATGATATTGCCAAAAACATCACTATTCCTTATCTAAAATCAGAAGGAATTCACCATTTAGACTATTTAATATTAACCCATGGCGACTTTGATCATGCTGGTATGGCTATTAATTTAATAAAAAATTTTAAAATCAATAATTTAATTTTAAATAAAGAAAATAACCACCTAGAAAATCAAATTACTAAAAACTTTAACCATAATATTATAAATATTGACAAAGGAATCATTAAAATAAATAATCTTAAACTCAATTTCTTAAATAATTTAAATAACCATAATGAAAATGATGATAGTCTGATTATTTATACGAATATAGAAAACCAGAATATATTATTAATGGGAGATGCCTCAAATAAAAGTGAAAATTATTTATTAAATACATATAATTTACCTAAAGTGGATATACTAAAAGTAGGACACCATGGATCCGATACTAGTTCTTCAAAGCAATTTATTAAAAAAACATCTCCTAAAATTTCTTTAATATCAGCTGGTAAACATAATATATATGGTCACCCCCACCAAAAAACTTTGCAAACCTTAAAAAATAGTGAAATTTTCATCACTAAAGAAGATGGTGCTATTAAAATAAATTTAACCAAAGGCACCATCCAAACTGTCCGCTAATGCATTAGCGTTTTATATAGATAGACTGTCCAAAAGGGCAGTCTTTTTATTTCTCTTTATCTTTAATAATTATATCTACATTACATATATCTGCAATCTTCATTAAATCCTCAAAAAAATATCTGTTTAAACCCTGCTCATTGTTTTTTACCCAATTCTTAGACTTGCCAATCATTAAAGCAAGTTTTTCTTGTGTCAAATTTGCGTTTTGTCTAATAAACTTCAAAATATCATTTGGTCTGTAATTATTAGCTTTTATCTCCATTATTTCACCTCAAGATAATGTTACTATTGATTATTACACTTTTTATAAAAAGACCATTGACACTAGTCTAAAATTATTCTGTAATAAAAATAAAGAGACTAGTAAAACTAGTCCTATAAAAGGAGTGAAATAAAGTGAAATCAAAACTAAACAAAATTTTCAAAAACAAAATATTTATTTTCATATTAGGAGGTCTACTTTTTAGTACCGTAAGTGTCTGTGCCGTCACATACTTTCCAAGTAATCAAGTAACGTATGATAACTCATCAAGTAAACTTAATTCAACTAATGTTCAAGGAGCTTTAGATGAATTATATACAAAATGTAAATCCTGTTCTTCATCAACTTCATCAGCCACTGGAAATTATATATATTTTACCGCTGCTAGCGATCAGCATCTTTATAGAGTGTCCAAAAATGGTAGACAGGCTACTTCACTTGAAATTAATTTACCTAATTCCGCTGTTAATACTAGTATAGACAATTTTCAAGTTAATTAAAAAAAATTAATTTAGAGTTTTATCGCTAAAAAAATCTTCAAACGGAATATTTAACACCTTACTAATTGTCGCAACTACTGTTATAGAAAAAGTTTGTCTAACTTTCTTACTCTCTATATTGGCAATTAATGATTGTGATAAATTACAAAGCTCAGCTAATTTTTCTTGACTAATTCTTCCAAATCCATCTGCATATTTAGATTTATTATGTAATCTATAATATTTAATATTTCTTGAAATCATATTATATATTGCATCTATTTCATCATTTGTAATCACACATCACACCGCCTTTTATATATAATTATTCTATATATAATGATAAAAAACCATTGATTATTTATAGATAAATGTTCTATATATAGTCAATGGTTTTCTTTGTATAAAAATAATACAATAAAAATAACGATGATAAAAATAGGGGAGGGATAAACATGAAAGAGAAAATCAAAGAATTTGCCAAAAGCTATTTAATAGGAATTACATTAGGTTTATTTGTCTTTGGCATAGTAGGAGTATCAGCAACTACCTATTTTCCAAGTAATCAAACTACCTATGATAATTCCGCAAGTGG